>JBGAOL010000016.1:0-22600 GCA_044221825.1 Gemmatimonadales bacterium | reverse complement strand
GAGGGCGCAGAGGGCCGCAGAGGTCCTGCACGTGCACAGCGGGGCTCGTCTCAGGACGAGCCCCGCCGGGTTTCTTGTGGGTATTGGTCGTGTTCGGCGCCATTCCCCATCCGTACTGGCAGACCACCTTCATTCACCACGCTCACCCTGAGAGGCCTACGCCACTCCGCGCGCAGGTCCTCTGCGGCCCTCCGCGTCTCTGCGGTGAACGACCGCACCTCACCCCGAGTTCAGCGCGGCCGCCCCGTCGTGGTATCGGTCTTGGTGGTGTCGGTCGGCATGGCCGGCGGCACGGCGGGGCTGGTGTCGGGCGCCGTGGTGTCGGGGCGGGCGCCGGCGCCCATGGCGCCGGTGGCGCGGCGCTCGATGTCGTCCAGGAGCGCGCTGGCGAAGGCCGCCGTGAGGATGCAGCCCTGCTCGGTGCCGGTGGCGCCGTCCTGGTCGGCCTCGTTGTTCCGACCGGCCGCGATCAGCGTGGCCGTGCTGCCCTGCGCGTTCCCCTTGGCCTCGAGGGCCACGGTGAGCTGGGTGGTGCCCATCGACGCGATGGGCTGGCCCCCGCTGGTCATGCCGCAAGTGACCCGTTCGCTGGTCTGCTGCCCGTTCCACGTCCCGCTCAGGCGCAACGGCGAGCCCGTCACCGTCCCGGTCGCCTCGTTGGAGGTGGCGATGGGGATGCCACGCTCGCTGAAGACCTGCATGGCCGCGGCCGCGATCTTCGCCGGGACGGCTGCCATGGTACGGGTGACGCGTTGCGCACGCTCATCGGCGATCACCGAACCCTCCGGCGTGGCCGCCACCGACGGCGTTCCGGGACCACAACCCCAGAGCCCCCCTGCCGCGAGCACACCGGTGGCCCACAGAACCTGTCGTGAAATCATCATGTCCCGCCTTCCTCGATCCATGGTTCGGGGGCACCGCGTGTGCCCCTTCATGGTGGAGAGCTTCCCGGGGAGAGGGCACCACACAACACACCTCGGCGGCTGCCTGGCCAGCCCCCGCCCGCTCCGGGGCATGCCCGAGTGGCGCACTCCCGTGGCGGAAGGCGCGCCACGTTGAGGGCGGGGAGCCGCCCGGCTAGCTTCTTCCCGGGCAGTTCCCTTTTCACCCCGCCGAGCGCCAGCCAGGGCGCGGAGCCCGCCATGACGTCCCCGACCACCACCGCCCCCGCCCCGCTCTCCCGCCTCACCGAGGAGGAGGAGCTCTTCCGCGCCACCGTGCGCGAGTTCGCCGAGACGGAGGTGAAGCCGTTCGTCCACGAGATGGACGAGGCGGCGAAGTTCCGTCCCGAGATCATCGCCAAGTTCTTCGAGCTCGGGCTCATGGGCATCGAGGTGCCGGAGCGCTTCGGCGGCGCGGGCGGGAGCATCTTCCTGGCCACGCTCGCCATCGAGGAGCTGGCGCGGGTGGATGCGTCGGCGGCCATCTACGTCGACGTGCACAACACGCTGGTGAACAACGCGCTGCTCCGCTGGGGCAGCGAGGAGCAGCACGCGCGCTACTTCCCCCGCATGACCGCCGACCTCCTCGGCGCCTTCGCCCTGTCGGAGCCGGCCAGCGGCAGCGATGCCTTTGCCCTCGAGACCAAGGCCGAGGACAAGGGCGATCACTGGGCGCTCACGGGGCGGAAGTTCTGGATCACCAATGGCGGTGAGGCCGGATTCTTCCTGGCCTTCGCCAACACCGATTTTGCCAAGGGCTACAAGGGTATCACGGCGTTCCTGGTGGAGCGGGAGTTCCCGGGCTTCAGCGTGGGCAAGAAGGAGAACAAGCTCGGCATCCGCGCCTCAAGCACCACGGAGCTCATCCTCGAGGAATGCCGGGTGCCCAAGGCCAACGTGCTCGGGCCGGTGGGCCAGGGGTACAAGATTGCCATCGAGACGCTGAACGAGGGCCGCATCGGCATCGGGGCGCAGATGCTGGGCGTGGCGCAGGGAGCGCTCGAGGCGGCCACCGGGTACGTCAAGGAACGGAAGCAGTTCGGGAAGGCCATCGCCGAGTTCCAGGGCGTGCAGTTCCAGCTGGGGCAGATGGCCACCGAGCTCGAGGCGGCGCGGCTGCTGGTATACAACGCGGCGCGCCTCAAGGACCAGGGCCAGCCCTTCCAGCGCGAGGCTGCGATGGCCAAGCTCTTCTCCTCGCAGATGGCGGACCGCACCACCAGCCGCTGCCTCGAGCTCTTCGGCGGCTACGGGTACAGCAAGGAGTATCCGGCGGAGAAGTTCTACCGCGACGCCAAGATCGGGACCATCTACGAGGGCACGAGCAACATGCAGTTGCAGACCATCGCCAAGATGCTGCTCAAGTAGCTGGAGCGCCGCGGCCCGGCCGCAGTGGGAAGGCCGGCTGTCCGGTGGGACGGCCGGCCTTCGCTTTTCCGGGAGACGGGGTCGTCTTCAGGCGCCGGCGCACCGGGGCCCGGTGAGAGATGACCCGGGGATTCGGCGTTCCTCAGGAGCGGGCTCGTGGCCCCAGCTTTGCACTTCTCGGACATCAGGTGGGGCCGGAATCCAGCCAATTCGGCCTCAAGTCGTTGCAATCCAAGTACTTGCCAGAAATCGTCCTGCGGATAACTTTGCTGACCTGACCGGAACATTCAGTCGGTAAGCCTTGTTGCCGAGGATTCTGAGAGAACCCCCGGGAAACTGGTCCTTGTGCGCCTGATCACTCGCCTCCGCACCACACTGCTCCTTGGCACGCTCCTCCTCGGGGCGGGCTTCGTGGCGCGTGCGGCCGCGCAGGAGCTGCCACCGGCGCTCAAGTCGGGCCTCGACCGCTGGTACCGCACCGCGCGGCGCAGCGCACCGGGCCAGTGGGGCATCGTGGTGGCGGACCAGAGTGGCAACGTGCTCTGGAGCGTCAACCCCGACGCGCCGATGATCCCGGCCTCGACCGTCAAGCTCCTCACCACCGGCTACGCCCGCACGGTGCTCGGCAGCGATGCGCGCCGCTCCACGCGGGTGCTCGGCCTGGGCCATCTCGACGAGGCCACCGGGGAGTGGGTGGGCAAGTGGGTGCTCGAGCTGAACGGCGACCCGACGCTCGAGAGTCCCTCGGGCCAGGGCCCGCGGCTCGCCGACCTGGCCAACCAGCTTGCCGCGCAGGGCATCCGGAAGCTCCGCGGTCCCATCACCGCCCTCAGCGAGGACGGCACCCCGGCCGAGGCGAGCTATCCGAGCGTCTGGTCGGCGGGCAACTGGGGCAGCCGCTTTGCGCCGCTCATCGGGAGCCTCACGCTGCACGAGAACATGGTGACGTTCTACGTCCAGCCGGGCGCCCGGCAGGGCCAGCGGCCGCGGCTGGTGGAGACGTCGCCGAGCGGGCTCAATGCGCTGGTGAACGTGCACGCCACCACGGTGGCCGGCAGCCGCTCGCGGCTCCGCATCACCCGCATGAAGGACGGTGGCTACCTCATCACCGGGGCCGTGGGGATCCGCGCGGGGACGCGCCGCCTCATGTCCGTGGCCGGCGACACCAAGGCGGTGCTGGCGGCCACCTGGGCGCAGGCCCTGGTGCAGGCCGGGATCGAGTGGGACCGGACCCCGCAGGAAATCCAGGTGGACAGCCCGGCCGACCAGGTGCTGGCCCAGGTGCAGTCGGCGCCGTTCGACTCGGTGGCCTACGAGGTGAACCGCCGCAGCCTCAACCTCGGGGCCGAGCTGATCCTCCGCTGGGCGGCGGGCCGCGAGGGCGGGCCGGAACGCCTGACGGAGCACGTGCAGCAGGTGGCGGGTGTCGCAGGGGGCGTCAAGCTGGTGGACGGCAGCGGCATGTCGCACGAGGACCGGATCACGCCGGCCACGTTCATCTACTACATGGCCAACTTCCAGCACACGCCGGCGGGGCGGAACTTCCCGTCGCTGCTGCCGGCCAACGGCGTGGGCACGCTGGCCCGGCTGGCGGGCGGGCTGCCGGCGGCGGGCGTGGTGCGCGCCAAGACCGGCACCCTGAACGGCGTCTCGACCCTGGTGGGCTACCTGGGCCGGCGGGACGGGATGTTCCTCGTCAGCCTCATGTACAACGGGCCGCGCTCGCGCACGGCCAAGCGGCACCAGTGGTCGGCCTTCCGGCTGCTCGGCGCCGATGGCGCCTCGATCCCGGCAGAGGCCGACCAGGACATGGCCGAGCCCTCCGGGGGCGAGCTGGGCGGCGAGACAGCGGACCAATAAGTCTTTCCGAAGGAACGAGTTGGCGGGCGGGGACCGGGTCCCCGTCCGCCTTTGCTTTTGGGCTGCTGACCTCCCGACCCCCGTTCACGGTGGGTTCATGCCCCCCGCCTAGCTTGCGCTCCATCTTCTGACCGGGGGAACCCATGGACGCGGCACACCTGCACCTCATCATCAACCACCTGCCCATTGTGGGCGTGCCGTTCGTGGCGGCGCTGCTGGCGTGGGGCATCCTGCGCGACTCGCGCGAGGTGACCCGCACCGCGCTCGCGGCCGCCGTGGTCGTGGCGGCGCTGGCGTACCCGGTGTTCCTGACAGGGGAGCCGGCGGAGGAGGGGATCGAGCACACCCCGGGCTTCAGCGAGCAGCTGGTGCACGAGCACGAGGAGCGCGCGGAGGCGGCGCTGGTGGCGGTGCTGCTGACGGGCGTGGCGGCGGCGGGCGCGTTCTGGATGTCGCGGAAGGGTGAGGAGACCCCGCGGGTGCTGGGCGGCATCACGCTCGCGGCACTGCTGGTGAGCGGCGGGCTGCTCGGCCTGACGGGGCTCTCGGGCGGGCAGATTGCCCACGACGAGATCCGGGACCCGCTGGCCGCGGCGGGTGAGCCGCGGCCGGCGTTCGGGGCGGGCGGCACCATGGCGGCAGACAGCCTGGCCGCGGACAGCCTGGCGGCGGATTCCCTTGCGCCCGCGCGGGATCGCGACGATGATGACGACGACGACCGCTGAGCCCGGAGCCACGACCATGCGCGTGTTGCTGGTGGAAGACGAGGCGCGGCTGGCCGAGAGCATCGCGCGGGGGCTCCGCCAGGCAGCCCATGCCGTGGACATCGCCGAGCGGCTGGCGGTGGCGCGGCAGAAGCTGGAACTGGAGCCGTATGACGCGGTGATCCTCGACGTGAACCTGCCGGACGGCTCGGGCTTCAGCCTGGCCGCCGAGCTGCGGAAGCGCGCCGTCCGGGTCCCGGTGCTGATGCTCACGGCCCGCGACTCCGTGGCCGACCGGGTGCAGGGGCTCGACAGCGGGGCGGACGATTACCTGGTGAAGCCGTTCGCGTTCGAGGAACTGCTGGCGCGCCTGCGCGCACTGCAGCGACGGCAGCCGGAGTTCCGGCCGCAGCTGCTCGAGGTGGCGGACCTGGTGATCGACCCGGCGGCACGGACCGCCGTCCGGGCCGGCGAGCCGGTGGAGCTCACCACCACCGAGTATTCGATGCTCGAGTTCCTGGCACGGCACGCCGGGCAGGTGTGCGGGCGGGCGCAGATCAGCGCGGCCGTCTGGGACGAGAACTACGATCCCTTCTCCAACATCATCGACGTGTACGTCTCACGGCTGCGCCGCAAGCTGGACCGCCCCGGGCTCGTGCCGCTGTTCCACACGGTGCGCGGGGCCGGCTACACGCTCGATCCCGCGCGCGGGGGCGCCCGCACCGGGTGACCCGCCTCGGGCTCCGCACCCGCCTGGCCCTCGTCTTCGGCGCGGGCTTCGCGGTGCTGCTCGGGCTCGGGGCGCTGGCCCTCTCGCTGCACCTGGCGCGCGGCTACCGCCGGGAATTCGACCACAACCTGCAGGAAGCGGCGCAGGGCGCCGTGGCCCTCTTCCAGCTGGACCGGCCGGAGTACGGCACGGGCTGGGAGGCCGCGGCGCACGTCGTCTCCGAGCTCGTCTACGGGGACCGGACGCTCGTCGCCATCGATCCCGCCGACACCACCCACCAGCGCCGCGTGGCGAGCCCGCGCATCCCGGGCGAGCCCTGGTTCAGCGACGCCCCGCGCGACGCGCCGAAGCGCCGCCCCATCACCCTGCAGCTCCGGGAGGGCGAAGCCCGCGTGCTGCGGGCGCCGCTGGCGGAGGGGCTCGAGGTCGTCATTGCCATGAGCACGCTGCCGCTCGAGCGGCGGCTGGACCGGCTCTCGCGCGCACTCATCACGGTGTTGCCGGTGATCCTGCTACTGGGCGGGCTGGTGGGGGCCTGGGGCTCCGGCCTGGTGCTGCGGCCCATCGTGGAAGTGGCGCGCGCCGCGGACCAGATCGGCGAGGCCGTGGTGCGGGGCGACACCACCTTCCATCCCCTCCCGCCCTCTCCCGCCGCCGACGAGATCGCCACGCTCACCACCGCCTTCAACCGGCTGGTGGCGCGCGGCACCGCCGCCATCGCGCGGGAGCGCGAGGTGGCCGAGCGGCAGCGGGAGTTCCTGGCCGAGGTGGCGCACGAGCTCCGCACCCCCGTGGCCATCCTCCGGAGCGAGGCCGAGGTGGCGCTGGGCGAGGGGAACACCGCCGAGAGCCGGCAGGAGGCGCTGGCGCGCATCGCGGCGGAGGCGGCGGAGATGGGGCGGCTGGTGAACGACCTGCTGCTCGTGGCCCGGGGCGACGCCGGCCGCCTGGAGCCCACGCGGGAGCGCCTCTACCTCGACGACCTCGTCACCACGGCCGTCTCCCGCGTGCGGCGGTTGCCGCTGGCGGCGGGCCGGAGCATCACGGTCGGCGAGTTCGAGGCCGCGCCGGTGCTGGGGGACGCGGCGCTGCTGGAGCAGGCGCTGGTGGTCCTGCTCAACAATGCGCTGGTGCACGCGCCCGGGGCGGCCATCGAGGTGAGCGCGGGGACCGCGGTGGAGGGCGGGCAGCGACGCGCGTGGGCGCGGGTCCACGACGAGGGACCGGGCATCCCGACGGAGGCGCGGGAGCGGGTGTTCGAGCGCTTCGCGCGGCTCAACCCCGAAGCGCCGGGCACCGGCCTCGGCCTCCCCATTGCCCGAGGCGTGGCCGAGGCGCACGGCGGCACCGTCCGGCTCGAGCCATCCGCGCGCGGCGCCACCTTTGCCCTGGTGCTGCCGGAGGCCGAGGCCGCGGCCCGGGCCTGAGTCAGCGCTGCAGGTCCCGCGCGTCGCGACTGCCGCCGCCCGTCAGCCGGGCGGCGGCTTCGGTTAGGAGGTCGTCGGTCTTGCAGAAGACGAAGCGGACGTAGCGGCGGCCCAGCTCCGGGCGGCTGAAGAAGCTCGAGCCCGGCACCGGCGCCACGCCGCGCTCGGCCGCGAGCCAGTGGGCAAAGGCGGTGTCGTCGAGGTCGGAGAGCGCGGAGAAGTCGGCCAGGATGTAGTACGCGCCCTCGGGCGCCACCGCGGTGAATCCGGCCTGCACCACGGCGGTATGCAGCAGGTCGCGGCGGCGGCGATACTCCTCGCCCATCCCGAGGTAGAACTCGCGCGGCAGCTGGTCCATGGCGGTGGCCAGGCCTTCCTGCAGCGGCGCGGGGGCGCCGACGGTCAGGAAGTCGTGGACCTTGCGGATGGCATCGGTGAGCGCGGGCGGCGCCAGGATGGTGCCGATGCGCCAGCCGGTGATGGAGAAGGTCTTCGACGCGCCGCTGATGGTGATGGTGCGCTCGCGCATGCCGGGGAGCGTCGCGAGGGGGACGTGCTCGCCGGTGTAGCGAATGTGCTCGTAGATCTCGTCGGTGACCGCGTAGGCGCCGTGGCGCTGGCAGAGCGCCGCGATTCCCTCGAGCTCCGCTCGCGTCAGCACGCGGCCCACGGGGTTGGCGGGGGTGTTGACGATGACCGCACGGGTGCGCGGGGAGAAGGCGGCGGCGAGCCGGTCGAGGTCGAGGGGCTGGCCCGGGAAGAGCGGCACGTAGACGGGCCGCGCGTCGCAGAGGATGGTGTCGGGCCCGTAGTTCTCGTAGAACGGCTCGAACACGATCACTTCCTCGCCGGGATCCACGATGGCCATGAGCGTGGCGATCATGGCCTCGGTGGCGCCGCAGGTGATGGTCACCTCGGTCTCGGGATCCACGGCGAGGCCGTACCAGGCGTCGTACTTCCGCGCCACCGCCTCCCGCAGGCGCCGCGCGCCCCAGGTGATGGCGTACTGGTTGTGGTTGTCGCGGATGGCCTGGGCGGCGGCCTCCTTGAGGAGGTCGGGCGCGGCGAAGTTGGGGAAGCCCTGGGCCAGGTTGATGGCGCCGTGCTTCGCGGCGAGGCGGGACATGCCGCGGATGACGGACTCGCGGAACGAGCGGGTGCGGAGCGCAGTGTGCATGGGCCGGGGGCGGGGGGACGGGACGGGCGCCGCGGCCGCGCGGCTACGGCACGCGCTGCGTGGAGACGATGATGTCGTCCACGAAGAAGGCCTGGTCGTACGGCGACCCGTCCCCGATGTAGGGCGCGATGACGAACTGGTTGAACTTCATCTGCGGCTGCTGGGCGGTGCGGAAGAGCACGTCGGCCTGGTCGATCAGCAGGCGGCCGTCGAACCAGTAGCGCGCCACGCCGTCGCGCTGGCCGCGCCCGTCCCGGATGGTGTTGAGCCGGAACTCCGCCTCCACCCGGTGCCACTCGGCCTGCGAGCCGGGCCCCGGCTCCGGCCCGGCCGCGGGCCCGGCCGCGGACCAGGTGAGCTCGTTGCGCCAGCCCGAGCCCAGGTAGCACTTGCCCGCCCCGCCGTTGCAGCCGGCCACCGCGCGGCGCTCGGTGCTGCGGCTCAGGTCCTTGTTGACCGCCGCCTGGTCGATGTTGAGCGCGTCGGTGATGGCGAGGCGCGGCACGATGCCCTGCTGCCAGTTGTGCTCGATGTACGTGGTCAGGTGCGTGGCCGACGGGCCGATGAACTCGTTGTCGCTGGTGGTGATGACGTGGAACTCGTGCGGGTGGTACGGCTTGCCCGAGCCGCGCCAGTCGGCGCCGTAGCGCACCCAGTAGCTCACCACCACCACGTCGGTGGGCGTGAAGAGCCGGCGGACGGCGCCGCCCTGCACCGGGATCCGGTCGCCACGGCGGAAGCGGAACTCGAGCGCGCCGCGGCCCGTGTGCGGCCGGGTGGGCACAAGGAGCGGCGCGCGATTGTCGTACCAGCCGCGCTGGCCGAGCGCGCCATCCTCGAAGCCCTCACGGAAGAGCACCCCGGCGGCGCTGTCCTGCGCGCGGGTGGGTACGGGGGCCGGGGGTGGCGGAGGAGGGGGCCGCAGGGGGACCGGGGCGGCCGGCACATCGGTGGTCTCCGGTGGCGGTGACGAGGCCGGCACGGCCGGCTCCTGCGTCTCGCCCGGCTTGGGCGGCAGGGCGGCGCCGAGCTCGCGCTCCTCGAACCCGCTGGCGACGCCCTCGCCCTCGGCGACGGCGCGCCGGTGGGCCTCCCACGGCCGCACCACGCCCACCGCGAGGACCAGGGCTGCGCCACCCAGCCCCACCAGCACGCGCTGGACTTTGCGGCCCACCAGCCCAGATTCCGGGCGCCCGTCACGCCTTCTCATCCGGATACCCTGCCCATGGACTCGACCTCCCTCGCGTTCCTGAAGACCCTGCTCGATGCCCCCGGCCCGAGCGCCTACGAGGCGCTGCCCGCGCGCGCCTGGCGCGCGGAGGCGGCCACCCTCACCGACCACGTGCACGTCGACATCACCGGCAACTGTTTCGCCACGCTCAACCCCGCCGGGACGCCAAAGGTGCTGCTGGCCGGCCACATCGACGAGATCGGGGTGATGATCACCCACATCGACGACGATGGCTTCCTGGGCTTCGACACCATCGGCGGGTGGGACCACCAGGTGTTCGTGGGCCAGCGCGTGGAGCTGCTGGCGCGCGGCGGGCGCGTGCCCGGGCTCATCGGCAAGAAGGCCATCCACCTCATTGCCAAGGACGACCGCGACAAGGTCACCAAGGCCGAGGATCTCTGGATCGACATCGGCGCCACCAGCCGCGCCGAGGCCGAGGCGCTGGTGGAGATCGGCGACGCGGGCGTGCTCGCGTCGCGGGTGCTCGACTTCCCGAAGGGCCGGCTGGTGAGCCGGGCGCTCGACAATCGCGTGGGTTCGTTCGTGGTGCTGGAGGCGCTGCGCCGGCTCACGGCCGAGCCGCCCCGCGCCCAGGTGGTGGCGGCGGTGACCAGCCGCGAGGAGATCAGCTACACGGGCGGCGGCGCCCGGCCCGGCGCCACCGGCCTCGCCCCGACGGTGGCGGTGGTGGTGGACGTCACCCACGCCACCGACATTCCCGGGTCCGACAAGAAGAAGCACGGCGACGCCAAGCTCGGCGGCGGGCCGGTGCTCACCCGGGGCGCGGCCATCAACCCCGTGGTGTTCGAGCTGCTACGCGAGAGCGCCAGGGCCGAGGGCATCCCCTTCCGCATCGAGGCCTCGAGCCGCGACACCTACACCGACGCCGACAGCATCTTCAACGCCACCACCGGCGTGGCCACCGGCCTGGTCTCGGTGCCGCTCCGCTACATGCACAGCCCCAACGAGATGGTGGCACTCGAGGACCTGGACGCCACTGCGCGGCTGCTCGCGGCGTTTGCGCGGCGCATCGACGCCACGACCAGCTTCCTGCCGCATTAGGATCGAGGATCCGGATCGAACGCGCGCCCGGGGCCGCGCTTCCGCCTTGTCGCGAACCGCGCGGCCCTTGGGCCGCGCGTCCGAATGGGGGGGCCGGGCCGGTGGCCCGGCCTTTTCTCCTAGGACCACATCAGCTGCAGCGCCTGCTCCACCTTGGCGCGGAACTCCTTGTCGTCGTCGGCGAGCAGGTCCTTGAGCACGGCCGCCGCCGACGGCCCCGCGAGGCCGAGGCCCTCGACGGCGGCGAGCCGCAGGGACATGGCCTTGCGGCGGAAGAGCTTTCCGCCCGGCTCCGCGGCCTTCTTGAGCGCCTGCAGCGCATCGGCCGAGCCGATGCGGCCCAGGGCCAGGTACATCTCGCGCTGGACGTCGGGCTTGGATTCCTCCTCTGCAGAGACCGCCAGGCTCATGGCCAGGCTGCGGTTGCGGCGGCCATCGAGGTCCTGCGCCGCCTGCATCCGCACCGCCGGCGACGGGTCGCGGAGCGCGCGGCGCATCGGCTCCACCACCGCGGTGCCGCCCATCTTGGCGAGCGCGCCGGCCACGGCGCGGCGCACGCGGTCATCGTCGTGCGCCATGAGCTTGCTCAGGGCGGGGATGGCGCGCTCGAGCTGGATCTCGCCGCAGAGGTCGGCCATGTTGCGCACCACGAACCACTGGTCGTGGCTCAGCATGTGGACGATCAGCTCGGTGCCCTCGCTCATCTCCTTGAGCGCGCTGAAGTAGGCGCGTCGCTGCGCCATGTCCTCCGCATTGGAGAGCGCGAGCAGCAGCACCTCCGTCCCGTCGGCCCCCATGCGCCGGAGCACGGCCGTGGCCTCCGCCTTGAGCGGGCCATGGGTGGTGAGCCGCGCCACCTGCTCCAGCGCCGACTTGGGCAGCAGCCGCCGGAGCGCGATGCCGAAGGTGCGGCCCTGCCCGCCGCCGGCCTGCGCCGCCTCCACCCGCACCAGCGCGTGCGCGGTGCGCACCACCTCCGGCCAGTCGCCCCGGCGCTCGGCGGCCTCGCCGGAGGCCATGATCTGGTTGAGGAGCTCACCGATGGCGCGGTCCCCCTGGGCCTGGCTCAGGCGGGCCACCAGGTCGTCGAGCGGCGTCACCGCCCGCATCTCGGCGGTGAGGAAGTGCATCATCCCCACCTTGGCCTCGGTGAGCGCATCGGGGCCGAGGTCGGCGAGGCGGCCGTCGTCGTCCACGCGCTGGCCCTTGGGATCGGTGCGTCCACCGGCGGCCGGCCGCTCCCCCGACACCGTGGGCGACACTTCCCAGAGGGGCCGCACCAGGCCCGGGCCGAGGGGCTGCGGTTCCGGGGGCAGGCCCGGCAGCGGCGGGGCGGCCTGGGGCGGGGCGGGGGGGGCGCTGGCGGGGAGCGTGGTCTGGGGCGCCTCGGGCAGCGGGCTCACCGGGATGGCGCCGCACCCGGCGGCGTCGAGTCGCGCGGTGAGGTGATCAAAGCCGCCGTAGGTCCCGGGGGGCTGCGCCAGCACCTTCATGAGCGAGACGAGGGTGCTCGTCATGAGGCCGACGGGGAAGCGCACCTCGCCGATGCCGTGGCCGCGCAGCTGGTCGTGGAGGCCCACCAGCTCGGCGCGGCCCAGCGGGACGTCCACCTGGTCCCACACGAGGCTCGTCGGCTTCACTCGTACCACGTGGTCGCCGGTGACGAGGTGGGCGGCCAGCCGCTTGAAGGCGCTGCGCTGCTCCTCCTTCTTGTCCGGGCGGTCCCGGAGCAGGAGCAGCACGGCGGCGAGGTCGGCGAGGATGGCGGCGGGCGTGCTCATGGGGCAGGGGTAAGCTAGCCCCGCCCGCCCGGGGCGGACAGGCCCCGCGCTACCTGCGCCGCCCCCGGCCCGGCTAATTTCCTCCCCCATGCGCACCCGAATCCTGCTCGCCCTCGCGGCCCTCGGCTTCCTCGCCGCGGGCCCCATCCGGGGCCAGTCCACCGAGGCCGCCGTCACCCTCCTGACCGATGTCCGGACCCTCGCCAGCGACGGATGGAGCGGACGGCTGACCGGCTCGCCCGGCGCCGACAGTGCCGCCCGCTACCTGGCGCGGCGCTTCCGGCAGGTGGGCCTCAAGCCGGGGCCGCAGGGGTTCTTCCAGGTGTTCACCATCGCGCGCGAGGCGCCGGCCGCCGTGCACGCGGGGATCGGCGGCGCCGTCGCCCGCAACGTGGTCGGCGTGCTCCCGGGCCGCGACCCCGAGCTCCGCAACGAGATCGTCGTCGTCGGGGCGCACTACGACCACCTGGGCCTCGGCACCTTTGGCGCGCTCGACCCCGACAGCACCGGCAAGGTCCACAATGGCGCCGACGACAACGCCTCCGGCGCCGCGGCGCTGGTGCACATCGCGCGGCAGCTGGCCCTCCTCCCGCCGGCGCGCACGGTGGTGTTCATCGCCTTCAGCGGCGAGGAGGCGGGCCTGCTCGGCAGCGACTACTACGTGAAGAACCCGCTCTTCCCGCTGGCCCGCACCGTGGCCATGGTGAACATGGACATGGTGGGCCGCCTCCGGGAAAACCGGCTGCTCGTCTACGGCGCGGCCACCGCGGGGGAGTTCCCGCCGCTGCTCGACTCGCTCAACGCCACGGCCGGCTTCGACCTCAAGGCCAGCGGCGACGGCTGGGGCCGCAGCGACCAGTCCTCCTTCTACGCCGCCGGCAAGCCCGTGCTCCACGTCTTCACCGACCTGCACGAGGACTACCACCGCGCCACCGACGACTGGGAGAAGATCAACGCCGACGGCCTGGCCCGCGTGGCCGACTTCACCGCCGCCGTGGTGCGCGCCCTGGCCGACCGCCGCGCCCCGCTCACCTTCGTCAACGTGCCGCCGCCCGCCCCCACCGCCGGCAGCCCCTCCGCCTCCGCCGGCTACGGCGCCTACCTCGGCACCATCCCCGACATGGCGGAGAACCCGGGCGGGGTGAAGCTGACGGGCGTCCGCGCCGGCAGCCCGGCGGAGAAGGCGGGGCTCCGCGGCAACGACATCATCCTCCAGATCGGCGCCACGCCCGTCCCCGACCTCCAGGCCATGACCGGCATCCTCCGGGCCCACAAGCCGGGCGACGTCGTCGAGGTCCGCATCCGGCGCGACGGCGCGGAGCAGGTGGTCTCCGTCACGCTTGGCAGCCGGGGCGGCTGATGGCGGCCCTCGATCCGCAGCCCATCGTGGCCGGCCTGCGCGGCCTGTTCTGCAAGGACGCCGGCCGGCAGGCCCTGCTCCAGTACGCCGCCGACCGGATTCGCGCCGCCGGCGCGCCCTACACCTCGGTATACCTCTACATGCTCCACGGCGACCTGCTCGAGCTGGAGGCCTGGAGCGGCCGGGACACCGAGCACACCCGGATCCCGGTGGGCAAGGGCGTGTGCGGCACCGCCGTGGCCACCGGGCAGGACCAGAACGTCCCCGACGTGCGCGCCGTCGGCAACTACATCGCCTGCAACACCTTCACGCGCTCGGAGCTCGTCGTCCTCATCCGCCGCGGCGCCACCATCCTGGGCCAGATCGACGTGGACAGCGACGTCCCCGACCCCTTCACCCCGGACGAGGAAGCGGCGGTGCGTACCGTCGCGGACGGCCTCGCCGTCCTTCTCTAGGACCCGGGTACGTTCGTCGGCGCGGCCTCCAGGCCGCGCGTTCCATGAGGAAAGTCGACTCGCGAATGCCGGTGATAAACGGGGTGGCGGTGCACGAACGCCGGGTTGGTGAGGGCCCCCCGGTGGTGATCCTCCACGGCGGCCCCGGCGCGCACCACGACTACCTCCTCCCCGGCTTCGACGCCCTCGCCACCGGCCGCGAGCTCATCTACTACGACCAGCGGGGCGGCGGCGGCTCCCCCGTGGAGCGGAACGTCTCCGTCGGCTGGCGCGACCACGTGGCCGACCTCGAGGCGCTGCGCGTGCGCTGGGGCCTCTCCACCCTCACGCTGGCCGGCTACTCCTGGGGCGGGCTCCTCGCCATGCTCTACGCCCTGGCGCACCCGCGCCGGGTGGCGCGCCTGGCGCTCGTCTCCCCCGCCCCCGCCTGGAAGGCCGCGCGCGACGAGTTCGAGCGCCGCTTCAGCGCCCGCACCATGACCCCCGAGCTGCAGGCCGCCCGCGTGGCCCTGCGCGAGAGCGGCCTCCGCGAGCGCGACCCCGCCGCCCACGCCCAGCGCCTCTTCGAGCTGGCCGTGGCCGGGTACTTCCACGACCCCGCCCAGGCCCGCGAGCTCACCCCCTTCCGCGTCACCGAGCGCACCCGCGCCGAGGTGTGGGCCTCGCTCGGCGACTACGACCTGCGCCCCGCGCTCCCGAGCCTCCACATCCCCACGCTGGTCCTCCACGGCGACGACGACCCCATCCCCCTCGAGTCCGCCCGCGAGGTGGCGCGCTGCCTCTCGGCCGAGCTGGTGGTGCTGGAGCAGTGCGGCCACGTACCCTACGTGGAGCGCTTCCCCGCCTTCCGTGAGGCGCTCGACCGCTTCCTCCCCCGGGCCCCCTGACCTCCTGCCCGGAATCCGGTCCACCGGATTCCGGGCAGCGGGGACGCCGGACTCCCCTTATGTTCCGGGCCGTTTGCCCCCTGGCCCGAGCGACCCGCGGATGCCCCGACCGACCCCCTACGACCTGGCCTTCGGCCCCGAGGCCGAGGCCCGCTTCGCCGAGATCCAGGGATCGCTGGCCCAGGCCGGGCGCGACCCGCACGATGCCGACGCCTTCGTCCTGGACCGCGCCGTGGCCGCCTTCCTCCGCGACCTCGTGCCCGAGGAAGGCGTCGGTGAGGCTGTCCGCGAGCACCTCGCCCTGCTCCAGCACGCGTACCTGTACTGGGTGGAAGGCGGCTGGCTGGTGCGGCCGTCGCGGGAGCGGGTCGGGCGGCTGCTGACCGAACCACGCACGGCCGTGCCGCACGACGCGGTCCCGCGCGCCCTCTACGTGCAGCTGCCGGAGCGGCTGGTGT
Organism: Gemmatimonadales bacterium; assembly: GCA_044221825.1. Taxonomy (GTDB): domain Bacteria; phylum Gemmatimonadota; class Gemmatimonadetes; order Gemmatimonadales; family GWC2-71-9; genus JADJOM01. The sequence continues at coordinate 7,159 of JBGAOL010000016.1, read as the reverse complement.
GGCTGGCCTTCGGCCCGGGGGAGCCGCACCAGCCGCTCGACGGGCTCTTCGTGCGGCCGTGGCCCGGGGGCGGGCTCTTCGTCCTGGCCATCTGCGGGATGCACCCGGGGAGCGAGGGCTTCGTGGTGGTGGACGTGGACGGGCACCCCGCGCGCCAGCTGGCGCGCGAGGACCAGAGCGCGCTCTTCGCCCCGGTCATGCCGGGCGGGGCGCAGGCGGGGCTCTTCTCGGTGACCGGCGGCGAGGAGCTGCTGGAGCTGGGCGAGCGCTGCATCACGATCGCGGCGGAGGCGAAGGCGTGCGTCGGCGCCGCGCACCTGCCGCACCAGGCGGTGGAGGTGGGCTGAGTGGCGATGGACAAGAAGGCGGTGGCGCAGGTCCTCGAGCAGATCGCGTCGTTCCTCGAGCTCAAGGGGGAGAATCCCTTCCGGGTGCGGGCGTTCCGCACGGCCGCCAAGGCCGTCACGGCCCTCCCCGGCGAGGTGAGCACCGCGCTCGCCGAGGGGACGCTGGCCGAGACCAAGGGCGTGGGACCCGCCACGCTGCAGATCGTGCAGGAGGTGGTGCAGACCGGCCGCTCCTCCCTCCTCGAGGAACTGCGCGAGCAGGTGCCCGCCGGCCTCGTCGAGATGCTCCAGATCTCCGGCCTCGGCGTGGCCAAGATCCGCCAGATCCACGAGACGCTCGGTATCGACACCCTGCCGGAACTCGAGGCCGCCGCGCGCGACGGCCGCCTGGCGCGCCTCCCCCGCTTCGGTGCCAAGACCGCCGACAACATCCTCAAGGGCATCGCCTTCCTGCGGCAGGCCAGCGCCTTCAAGCTGGCGCACCACGCGCTGGAGGAGGCGGAGGGCCTCCGCGCCGCGCTCGCCGCGCTGCCCGGCGTGGCGCAGGCCGTCATCGCCGGCGAGGTGCGCCGCCGCACCGAGGTGGTGCGCGACGTCGTGGTGGTGCTCGTGGCCGACGTGCCGCCGGCCGACATCTTCCGCCGCATCGGCGAGCTGCCCGGCGTGCAGGAGTTCGCGGGCCAGGATGAGCGCCGCGTGACGCTCAAGGTGAGCGGCGGCGCGCAGGCGCAGGTGGTGGTCACCACGCCGAAGAACGTCGGGGCCGTGCTGGTGCAGGCCACCGGAAGCGAGGAACACCTGGCCGAGCTGGCGGCGCACGCCCGTGCCCGCGGCTTCGCGCTCGACGGCGCCGCGCTCTGGCAGGGCAGCACCTTCCTCCCCACCGCCGACGAGGCCGCCTTCTACGCCGCCCTCGGCCTGGCCGAGATCCCCCCCGAGCTCCGCGAGGGCCGCGGCGAGGTGGCCGCCGCCGCGGCGGGGCCGCTGCCGGCGCTCCTCGAGCGGGGCGACCTGGTGGGCTTCCTCCACTGCCACACCACCGCCTCCGACGGTTCCAACACCGTGCTGGAGCTGGCGGAGGCCTGCCGCGCCGCCGGCTATGCCTGGATGGGCATCACCGACCACAGCAAGGCCGCGGCCTACGCCGGCGGACTCAGCGTGGACGACCTCGCCCGCCAGGCCGACGAGATCGACGCCGTCAACGCGCGCCTCGCCGGCTTCCGCATCCTCAAGGGCATCGAGGCCGACATCCTCGCCGACGGCGCCCTCGACTACGACGACGCCGTGCTGGCCCGGCTCGACTTCGTCATCGGCTCCATCCACAGCCGCTTCAACCTGGACCGCGAGACCATGACCGAGCGGGTGCTCCGCGCCATGGAGAACCCGCACCTCGCCATCCTGGGCCACCCCACGGGCCGCCTGCTCCTCTCCCGTGATCCCTACCCGCTGGACATGGAGCGCGTGCTCGCCAGGGCCGCCGAGACGGGCGTGGCCATCGAGATCAACGCCGACCCGCACCGCCTCGACCTCGACTGGCGCCTGGTCCGCCAGGCCCGCGACCTGGGCGTCGCCATCTCGATCGGCGCCGACGCGCACAACCTGGCGGGGCTCCGGAACGTGGACTTCGGCGTGGGGATCGCGCGGAAGGGCTGGCTCACGAAGGCCGACGTGCTGAACACCCGGACCGTGGACGGCTTCCTCGCCCACGTGGCCAGGCGGCGGGGGAGCTGATGGCGAGGAAGGCCGCGAAACGGTCGAAGCCCGCGAAGGCCACGGGCCGGAAGCCCAAGACTCCCGCAAGGAAGAAGGCCGCCACGGCGCCGGCCAGGGGCGCGAAGCGCCGCCTCCCGCCCGCCGCCGCCCGCATCGGCGAGCTCCTGGCCCGCCTCAAGCAGGCCTATCCCGATGCCCACTGCGCCCTCGAGCACACCTCGCCCTACGAGCTGCTCGTGGCCACCATCCTCTCGGCGCAGTGCACCGATGCGCGCGTCAACATGGTGACGCCGGCGCTCTTCGCGAGGTATCCCGGCCCCGCCGCCCTGGCGCGCGCTGCGCAGGCGGACGTCGAGGCGCTGGTGCAGTCCACCGGTTTCTTCCGCAACAAGGCGAAGAACCTCATCGCCATGGCGCAGGCCGTGGTGGCGCAGCACGGCGGCGAGATCCCGCGCACCATGGACCAGCTCCACGCCCTGCCGGGCGTGGGCCGCAAGACCGCCAACGTGGTGCTGGGGAATGCCTTCGGGATCAACGCCGGGGTGACGGTGGACACCCACGTCACCCGGCTCAGCAACCTCCTGGGCCTCACCGCGCACCAGGACGCCGTGAAGATCGAGCAGGATCTCATCGCCCTGGTGCCGCAGGACGACTGGACCCTCGTCTCGCACCTGCTCATCATGCACGGCCGCGGGGTCTGCATCGCCAACCGGCCGCGCTGCGGCGAGTGCGTCCTCGCTGCGCTCTGTCCGTCGGCCCGCCCTACCTGACCCGCGGCACCACGCCGAGCCCGAAGGACACCGACCACGCGGCCGGGTTGCCCGATAGTAGCCACGTCCACCCGGCCGCCGAGACCCGCGGTGAACCGGTAGATCAGGGCCGCCCCGAGGTACCCGCCCACCCCGCCCCGTGCGATTGCCGGGAGCCAGCAGCCAGCACGCCAGCGTAGCAGCATCCGGCGCGCCCGTTCCCCACCAGGTACCCCGCACCCGCCTCGCCCGTGAACGCCCCCCCCATGTCCGCGAGATTCTGGCCGAGCAGGCCCACCCCGAACGTCGGGATCACGTGATTCGGCTGGTAGCGCGTCAGCCGGAGCGTCACACCCTCGGGCGTCGCCCCCCCGTCGTCCACCCACAGGTGGTCCACTTCCACCATCGCCGAGTACTCCGTCAGGGATCCCACGCCATCCTGCGCGGCCACGGGCACCGCCCCAAGGACGAGGGCCAGCCCGGCCAGCAGGCTACGGGATGGCCGTCTCATACTGCTCCGTTCCCGTGGCCCGGAAGCCCCGCTTCAGGTAGTTAGGCAGGGCGCCGGGATGGTCGAGCGTGCAGGTGTGCAGCCAGACCCGCGCCGGCCGCATGGCCCACGCCTCCTCGATGCTCCGCGTCAGCAGCCACTTCCCGAGCCCCGCCCCCTGGTACTCCGGCAGCACCCCGAAGTAGGCAATCTCGACGCCGTCATCCACCGGCCCGCGGAGCTCGAAGAACCCCGCCGGCGCGCCTAGCACCGTGAGCAGCCAGAGCCGGCTCGGCCCCGCCAGCCAGTCGCGGAACTGCTGCTCCGTCCAGGGCAGCCGGTCCTTCCAGTGGTACAGCCGTCCCACTTCCACGTAGAGATAGCGGTAGAAGTGCCAGGGGCAATCCTTCATTTCCTCGAGGCGCACGCCCTCCCGCGCCGCTCCCGCGGGCCGGAACTCCGCCGGTGAGCTCATCTCCAGGTACGTCCGCGTCACGGTGATCATCGGCATGCGCCCAAGATACCCATCGCACGCCGCGTGTTCCAATCGGCTTCGCAGGCGCCCGTGCCCGCACCCCACCCGTGGTGTGCAAACCACCCCCCCAGGCGCATCCCCTCGCCGTCCTGAGACCACCCCAGAGGGAGCCCATGCACCGTTACGTCCTTGGAGCGCTTGCGCTTGCGCTCACCGCCACGCCTGCCGTCGCGCAGGGCTGGATCGAAGTGGAACGCCGTCCCACCCAACCCCCAATCCAAGGCTCCATCTCCCGCGTCGGCTCCGACGTGCGGGTCATCGTCGACGGGCGCATCGCGCGGGTCGAGGTGGAGGAGCGCTTCCGGAACGACGGCGGCCGTGTGGCCGAGGGCAGCTATCTCTACCCGCTCCCCGGCGAGGCGGTCTTCCAGAACTTCTCCCTCTGGATGGGCGAGCAGGAGATGAAGGGCGAGATGCTCACGGCCGATCAGGCGCGGGGGATCTACGAGGAGATCGTCCGCCGCCAGCGGGATCCCGCGCTCCTCACCCTCGCCGGCCACGGCCTGGTGCGGGCGCAGGTCTTCCCCATCCAGCCGGGCGAGACCCGCAAGGTGGTGCTCCGCTACACCCAGCTCCTCGAGCGCAGTGGTGACGCGGTCCGCATCCGCTACGCCCTTGGCCAGCGCGGCGGCACTGCGGGGTCGTGGCGCCTGACGGCGGCGGCGGAGGCGGGCTTCGGGAGTCCGTACTCGCCGACGCACACCCTGACCTCGGACCGGAGCGCGGGCCGCCTGCAGGTCTCCCTCGACCCGGCGCGCGGCGGCGACGTGGAACTCTTCCTGCCGCTCCGCCGCGGCCTGGTCGGCACCACGGCGCTGGCGCACGCGCCGGGCGGCGAGGCTGGCTACGTCATGCTCCTGCTCGCGCCGGCGGCGGAGGCCACGGGCGCGGCGGTGCCGCGGGACGTTTCGTTCGTGGTGGACGTCTCGGGTTCCATGTCGGGCAGCAAGCTGGCGCAGGCGCAGGCCGCGCTCCGTCAGGCGCTGGAGACGCTGGGGCCCGCCGACCGCTTCCAGCTCATCGCCTTCAGCAGCGGCGTGCGGCGGTTCCGGGAGGGCTTCACGCCCGCCACGGCGGCCAATCGCCAGGCCGCCCGCGAGTTCGTGGACGCGCTCTCCGCCGACGGCGGCACCAACATCAGCGGCGCCCTCGAGGCCGCGCTCGCTGCCACCGTGGCCGAGGAGCGCCTCCCCCTCGTCATCTTCCTCACCGACGGCATCCCCTCGGTGGGCGAGCAGCAGCCCGAGCAGATCGCCGCCATGGCCGCCGCGCGCGGCGGGCGGAGCCGGGTGTTCACCTTCGGCATCGGCCACGACGTCAACACCTACCTGCTCGACCGCCTCGCCAAGGAAGGCCGCGGCACCTCCGACTACGTGGCGCCGGACGCCACGGTCGAGGACGCCGTGGGCCGCCTCATGGGCAAGCTGCGCCACCCCGCCCTCGTCAACCTGCGCCTGGTCTCGAGCCCGGTGCGCTTCCGCGACCTCACCCCGGGCCGCCTCCCCGACCTCTTCTTCGGCGAGGAGCTGGTGCTCTTCGGTCGCTACGAGGGGAGCGGGAGCGGCGCCGTGGTCTTCGAGGGCGAGCGGAACGGCCGGCGCGAGCGCTTCGTGGCCGAGGCCAGCTTCCCCACGCAGGAGAACGACAACGACTTCATCCCGAAGCTCTGGGCCTCGCGCCGCGTCGGTGACCTCACCCGCCAGATCCGCCTCGAGGGCACCAGCGAATCGCTCATCCGCGAGGTGCGCGAGCTCGGCCTGCGCTACGGGATCCTGACCGAGTACACCTCGTACCTGGTGCAGGAGCCGCAGCTGGCCGCCAACCGCGTCGAGGATGCCGCCATGGGCCCCGGCCGCCGCCGGCTCGACGCCCAGCCCATGAGCGCGCCGCCCCCGAGCGCGCAGGTGGGCCGCGCCGCCGTGGAGCAGGCCCAGGCCAGCGGCCAGATGGCCAAGGCCACCAACCTCGCCGAGGCCGATGCCCTGGCCGAGCGCCGCCTGGCCGGCGGCAGCGCGGAGGTCCGCCGCGCGGGTGGCCGCCTCTTCCGCCGCCAGGGCGACGTCTGGACGGACGTGGCGCATGCCGATAGCCTCCGGGTCGTGACCGTGGCCCCGTTCAGCGCCGCCTACTTCGCGGTGACCCGTGCCCTGCCCGAGCTCCGTGAGGCACTCGCCGTCGCCGACCAGGCCCTCGTGGCCGGCCGCCGCGCCAGCCTTGCCGTGGGGCCGACCGGCCGCGCCACGCTGACCGAGGCCGAGCTTCGCGCCTTCGTCCGCGACTTCCGGGGAGGGAACTGATGCGCCACGCCTGGATGCTCCTCGCCCTGCTGGCCTGCGCAAGCGGGCCGGCCGGGGAGGACCCGACCGAGACCTGGGCCTTTGCCGTGGCCGAGCGCTCCTGTGCCCCCTGGGACGGGGCCGCCACCCTGGTGACCCTCACCAACACCGCCGACCAGCACTCGGCCACCACGCCCGCGCTCCGGCTCGCCGCCTGGCAGGGCCCGGGAGCAGTGGGCGGGCACACCTTCGAGGTCGCCGCCCAGGGCACCGATGGCGGGAGTGCCACCTACTGCCAAGGCGAGGACTGCACCGCCGCCACCACCGGCTGGATCCGCTTCGGGCCGGAGGCCGGCCCGCTCACCGGGCGCTACAGCCTCACCTTCCCCGATGGCACCCGCCGCGTCGGCAGCTTCTCGGCGCCGCTGGTGGCGCGCCAGACCATGTGCGGATGACCGCCAGCTCCATGCCCTCCCGGGAACGCTGACCATGCCGCCCGTCCCGCCCGAGGAGCTCTTCGCGCAGTACTGGCAGCCGCTGCTGCGGATGCTCTACCGCCGCACCGGCGACCAGGACCGCGCCGAGGACCTCGCCGCCGAGACCTTTGCCCGCGCGGTGGAAACACCGCCGGACAACCCGCGGCCCTGGCTCTTCGCGGTGGCGCTCAACCTGGTGCGCGACGACGGCCGCCGCGCCGTGGGCCAGGGCGGGCGCCTGCAGCTGCTCAAGGGCGAGTCCACCACCACGGCCCCCGCGGCCGACACCGACTACGAGCGCGCTGACACCGCGAAGAAGGTGCAGGTGGCGCTCGCCGGGCTCCGTGACCTCGATCGCGAGGTCCTCCTGCTCAAGGCGGAGGGCTTCGACTAGGACGAGAACTCGGCCGCCACCGGTCGCGCCAAGGGCGCGATCGGCACCACCCGCGCACGCGCGCGCCGCCGGCTGGTCGAGGCGGTGCGCGCCGAGGAGAGGGATCGCGATGCCGCATCTCGATGAAGGGCAGCTGACGCTCCTGCTCGATGGGGAGCTGGCGCCGGCGGAACGCACGG
>JBGAOL010000439.1:0-2783 GCA_044221825.1 Gemmatimonadales bacterium | reverse complement strand
GCTCGGCCACGGCCTGGTTCCCGGCCACCGACGTGGTGGAGGACGCGGACGGGCTCCGGATCAGCCTGGAGCTGCCGGGGGTGAAGCCGGAGGGGGTGGAGGTGACGGTGGAGAACCGCACCCTCACCATCAAGGGCGAGAAGGAGCAGGTGAAGGAGGAGAACAGCCAGCGGCTGCACCGCTACGAGCGGAGCTACGGCAAGTTCGAGCGGAGCTTCCAGCTGCCGGCCACGGTGGACGCGGAGAAGATCCAGGCGCACGCGGAGCACGGCGTGCTCACCCTGACGCTGCCCCGGGCGGAGGCGGCGAAGGCGCGGAAGATCGAGATCGCCGCGCGCTGACGGAGACGTCCACGAAAAAAGGCGCGGCTCTCGAGCCGCGCCTTTGCTTTCGGTGCCCGGAGGCCGGGCTCAATACCAGCCGATCGGCGCCTCGTCGAGGTTGACGTAGATCTGCTTGGTCTCGAGGTATTCCTCGACGCCCCAGTGCCCGAGCTCGCGGCCGAAGCCGGACATCTTGTAGCCGCCCCACGGCGCCTCGAGCATCGTCGGCTGCATGTGGTTGACCCACACGATGCCGGCCTCGAGCGAGCGGGTGACGCGGAAGGCCTTGTAGATGTCCCGGGTCCAGACGGCCGCCGCGAGGCCGTACGGCGTGGCGTTGGCGATCTCGAGCGCGTGCGCCTCGTCCTTGAAGGGGATGACGCTCATCACCGGCCCGAAGATCTCCTCCTGCGCGATGGTGGCGCTGTTGTCCACGTCGTAGAAGATCGTCGGCTCCACGTACCAGCCCTTGTCGAACTGCTTGGGCACCCCGCCGCCGGCGGCCACCTTCGCCTCCTTCTTGCCGATGCCCTGGTACTTGACCACGCGGTCCCGCTGCTCGGCGCTCACCAGCGGGCCCATCTTGGTTTCCCGCTCGATGCCCGGGCCCACCTTGATGGTCTTGGCCTTGGCGGCGCAGGCGTCCACGAACTTCTTGTAGATGTCCTGCTGCACCAGCACGCGGCTGCCCGCGCTGCACACCTCGCCCTGGTTGATGAAGACGCCGAAGAGGGCGCCGTCCACCGCCGCCTCGAAATCCGCATCCGCAAAGAAGATGTTGGGCGACTTGCCGCCGAGCTCGAGGGAGACGCGCTTGAGCTGGTCGGCGGCGTTCCGCATGATCAGCTTGCCCACCTCGGCCGAGCCGGTGAAGGCGATCTTCCGGACGTCGGGATGCGCCACGATCGGGCCGCCGCACTCGGGGCCCATGCCGGTGACCACGTTGATGACGCCGGGCGGCAGGCCGCAGGCCTCGAAGTCGGCGGCGAGCGCGAGCAGCGTGAGGGGCGTCTGCTCCGCCGGCTTGATGACCACCGTGCAGCCGGCCGCGATGGCGGGCCCGAGCTTCCAGGCGGCCATGGCGAGCGGGTAGTTCCACGGGATGATCTGGCCGGCGACGCCCATCGGCTCCTTCACGGCCATGACCATGGCGTTGGTGGGCACGGGAATCACCTCGCCGTTGATCTTGGTGGCGAGGCCGGCGTAGTACTCGAAGCAGGTGACGCAGTCGTCCATGTCGTACTCGGACTCGACGATGGGCTTGCCCGAGTTGAGGGTCTCGATCTTCGCGAGCTCGTCGCGGCGCTGGCGGATCCGGTCGGCGATGCGGAACAGGATCCGGCCGCGCTCCTGGGCGCTGGTCTGCTTCCACCCGCCGTAGAACGCCTTCTTGGCGGCGGCCACGGCGGCCGCCACGTCCGCGGCCTCACCGGCCGGGCAGGTGGCGATGACGCCCTCGGTGGCGGGGTCGTAGACGTTGAAGGTCTTGCCGCTCTTGGCGTTGACGAACTTGCCGTCGATGAACATCTGGTAGGCCTGCACGGGGGGCTCCAGGCTGGGGGTCGCACGGGTGGAGGGCATAACTCTATGGCGCGACCGGGCGGCCCACAAATGCGGGCCGCCCGGTCCGTGTTGCCGAGGGAACGCGGCTTAGTCCTTGAGGATCTCCCGCGCCGCATTGTACCCGCACGCCCCCATCACGCCGCCGCCCGGGTGCGTGGCGGCGCCGCACATGTAGAGCCCGCGGATCGGCGTGCGGTAATCGGCATACCCCGGCACCGGCCGCATGAAGCTCAGGCTCGAGAGGCTCATGGTGCCCTGCATGATGTTGCCGCCCGTGAGCCCGAAGCGCTCCTCGAGGTCCTGCGGCGCCAGCACCTGGTAGTTGAGCACGCTCTTCCGGAAGTTGGGCGCGTACTCCGTCATGATGTCGATGCAGCGCTCGGCGTAGCGCTTCTTGTTCTCCTCTAGGCTCCCCGCGTCCTTTGCCAGCGTGTTGGGGAAGTACTGGGTGAACATGGACATGACGTGCATGCCCGGCGGCGCCACCGTGTTGTCGAGGCTGCTCGGGATCGTGGCCTCGATGATCGGGTTGTCCGAGATGTGCCCGTACTTGGCGCAGTCGAAGGCCCGCTCGATGTACTCGCGCGTGGGGCAGAGGTGGATGGTGCCGTGGTGCTGCGGCCCCGGCTTGTTGCCCGGGAGGCAGGTGAAGTCCGGCACCTCGCTGAGCGCCAGGTTGATCTTGGCGCTGCCGCTCGCGTAGTCGATGTTCCGCACCGCCTCGGCGAACTCCGCCGGCAGGATCTTCGGGTCCATCAGGCGCTGGAAGGTCATGTTGGCATCTATGCCGCTGATGACCTTCTTGGCGCGCAGCTCGGTGCCGTCGGCCAGGGCCACGCCTACGGCCTCACCGTTCTTCACGATGATCTGCGCCACGGCCGCGTTCACGCGGATCTC
>JBGAOL010000438.1:0-2789 GCA_044221825.1 Gemmatimonadales bacterium | reverse complement strand
CTCCGCATCAACGCGCCCAACTGCGTGGACTGCAAGGCCACCGACGTCCTCGGCCCCCGCTGGACGCCCCGGGAGGGCGGCAGCGGGCCCAAGTACCGGTTGATGTAGCGACCCGTGTCCATCGCCTACCAGCACTCGCGCCGGCAGTCCCGGGCCATGGTCGTTCCCGACCTGACCCAGGCCGCGCCGCACCTGCCCGCCTGGAAGCGCCTGCTCGCGCCGCCGGACCCGCTGCAGATCGACGCGGGCGCGGAGGGCGAGCTGATCGTGGCGCGGGTGCGCACGCTGCTCATCATGCTGCTGGTGCCGATCCCCGTCATCAACATCATCCTCGACCCCAACCTCGTGGCGGGGATGATCGGGCTCGTGGTGACGGTGGTGGCCTTCCTGGCCTCGCTGCTGGTGCAGCTGCTCCTGCGGCACGATTTCTACCGGCCGTGGATGGGCCTGGTCACCAGCCTCCTCGACGTGACGCTGGTGAGCGCCGGGCTCGGCTCGTTCCTGCTGTTCGGCCAGCCCATCACCACCACCAACAGCCGGCTGCTGTTCGAGGTGTACTTCATCGCCATCGGCGCCACCGCGCTGCGCTACGACGCGCGCGTGAGCCTCTCGGCGGGGCTCGCGGCCATCGTGCAGTACGCCGTGCTGGTGGGCATCGCGGCGCACTTCTTCGACCTGCACGACCCGGCGCTCGAGGTCCACGGCTACGGCGCCTTTGACTGGGCCACGCAGCTCTCGCGGCTCCTGCTGCTGCTGGTGATGGCCATCCTGTCCGCGGCGCTCATCATCCGGAGTCAGCGCCTCCGCCGCCAGTCCCGCAGCGACCGCCTGACGGGGCTCCCCAACCGGAGCTGGTTCGACGAACGGGTGGAGGCCGAGCTCTCGCGGGCGCGGCGCTACCGGCAGCCGGTGGCGCTGGCCATGATCGACGTGGACTACTTCAAGCGCTTCAACGACACCTACGGCCACGCCGCCGGCGACGTGGCGCTGCGCACCGTGGCCCACGCCCTCCAGGGCACCATCCGCCAGAGCGACATCGTGGTGCGCTATGGCGGCGAGGAGTTCGTGGCGCTCTTCCCCGGCATGGACCCGGCGAGCGCGGTGGAACGGGTGGAGGCGCTGCGGCGCCAGGTGGAGGAGCTGCCGCTCTCCCTGCCGCGCCGGCCCGAGATCGTGCACGTGACCATCAGCGCCGGGGTGGCGGTCTACGGCGTGGACGGCACCCAGGCCGAGGACTTGCTCGACACCGCGGACGCCCGGCTGTTCGAGGCTAAGAATTCCGGCCGCAACCGCGTGGTGGGCCCCCCGCCGGGCGCTGGCGCGCCCCCCCGCCCGGGCGACGAGTCCGCCAGTCCCATCCCCGCCTAACTCGTTCCGGCCGAGGCACTTGGCGTGCGTGACTGCCGCCACAGCCCGGCCCGCCCGCCGGCGCCACATTGCACCAGGAGCCCGGCGGCGCCGCCGCTCAGTGTCTCCCCCCTCGATGCCGATATATTGGGAAGCCTTCCGCCCGGCACGGCCGTGGTGGCGGGCTTCCCCCCATCCGAGCGTGATGCGCTCCCGGAGGTGTGCGTGGTGACTTCCCGTGCTGGCCGGCGGCATGCGCTGGCGTGCCTGTGGCTCGGCGCCGTGGCGGCCTGCGGTGGCGGGGGCGGCACCGAGCCGTCCGCCAAGGCGGTGCTCGACGTGGACATCACCGGCCTCCCCGGCGGCGCCAATGCCCGCGTGACGCTCACCGCGCCCGACGGCTCCACGCAGGCCCTCACCGGCACCACCCACCTCACCGATCTCCCCGCCGGCGCCTACGAGGTGCGGGCCCGCTACGTGCTGGCGCAGGGCCAGACCTGGACGCCTGCCGTGGCCGTGGACACCGCCATCCTGGCCGCCCGCGACACCGGCCTGCTCCAGGTGACCTACGCCGGCGGTTCCGCCCCCACCGCCAACGTCAGCGTGGCGGGGTATACCGTGGTGCAGTCCATCCAGCGCACCGACAATGCCGTCCCCATGGTGGCGGACCGGGCGGCGGTGCTCCGCATCTTCCCAACCGCCACGGCGGCCGGCCTGCCCGCGCCCAAGGTGCGTGTGCGGCTCTACGCGGCCTCCACGCTGGTGGACTCCATCGACGTCGCGCCGGGCGTGGCCACGGTGCCCACCACGGTGGACACCGCCCAGCTCACCCACTCGTGGAACGCCCTCCTCCCCGCCGCCCGCGTGGTGCAGGGCCTCAGCTTCGCCGTGGTGGTGGACCCCGACGATGACACCCCGGAGTCGGACAAGACAGACAACACCTGGCCCGCGAGCGGCACCACGGCGGTGGCGGTCCAGCCCGTGGCGCCGCTGCTGTTCCGCTTCGTGCCGGTCAAGCAGTCGGTGAACAACCTGACGGGGGCCGTCTCCAACGCCAATGCCGACTCGCTCTTCAGCTTCACGCAGCGCCTCCTCCCGCTGGGCGCGGTGAGCATGAACGTGCGCGGCGCGTACACCACCAACGCGCCCGCCTTCGTCTCCAACGACTCCAACGGCGCCTGGTCCCAGACCCTGGGCGAGATCCAGGCGCTGCGCACCAATGAGGGCGGCACGCGCCACTACGTGGGGATCCTGCAGGTCACCTATGGCGGGGGCATCGCGGGGCTCGGCTACGTGGGGCTCCCGGCATCGATCGCGTGGGACAAGCCCAACTCGGCGCCCTCGGTGATCGCGCACGAGCTGGGGCACAACTTCGGCCGGCTGCACGCGCCCTGCGGCAACCCGGGCGGCGTGGACGGCAGCTATCCCCCGTCCTACTCGAC
>JBGAOL010000437.1:0-2906 GCA_044221825.1 Gemmatimonadales bacterium | reverse complement strand
GCCCGGGCCACCGCTCGATCTCCACCCGCTCGAACAGGCTGAGCGAGAAAAACGAAGGGTCCACCCCCACGCTGTCACTGCCGATGGGCAGGTAGGGCATGCCGTCGAGCAGGTACTCCAACGCCGAGGGGCCGCGGCCCTGGAAGTTCGGGTACTCGGTCCGCCCCACCCAGCCGCCACGCAGCAGATAGACGCCCGGGACCCGCTGCAGCAGGTCCCCCAGGGTCTCGGCCATGGCCCAGTCGAGCGAGTCGCGGTCCAGCACGACCCGGCTCATCGGTGGGCGCGGGGACTCGAGGGTGAGGTGCGGCAGCACCGGCAGGCGCACGGTGAGTGCCTCCTGGGCCTCGAGGTACTTCTCCGTGGTGTTGACGGTGTCCCGCGGCGGCAGGGTGTCGCGGACCAGCGTGTCCTGCGGGAACTGGGCGGCGAGCGGGCCCGCTAGGAGCACCAGGCCAGCGCCCGCGAGGGCGGCCAGCGCGCGCACGCGCCGGGCCGCCCCCGCAGGGTGAAGCCGAGCCAGCCGGAAGCTCACGCGCTCCTGCCGAGCACGAACTCCGCAAAGAGCCGCATGCAGTTGCCGGTGGGGCCCTTCACGCGGGCGGCGTCCTCGCGGTCGCTGTACGCCGTACCGGCGATGTCCACGTGCACCCACGGATAGCCGCTCACGAACTCGCGCAGGAACCACCCCGCCGAGATGGAGCCGGCGGGCCGGCCGCCGGAGTTCTTCATGTCGGCGATGTCGGACTTGATGAGGTCGCGGTACTCGTCCCAGAGCGGCAGCGGCCAGCCGCGCTCCCCGGCGCGCTCGCCCGCCTGCCGCACTTCCTCCACCAGCGCGTCGTCGGTGCCCATGAGGCCGCTCGCGAAGTGGCCCAGGGCCACCACCACGGCGCCGGTGAGCGTGGCGGCGTCGATGACGCAGGCGGGCTTGAACTTCCGCGCGTAGGACAGCGCATCGCACAGGATGAGCCGGCCCTCGGCATCGGTGTTGACGATCTCGATGGTCTTGCCGAGGTGGCTGCGGATCACGTCGCCCGGCTTGAGCGCCGTGCCGCTCGGCATGTTCTCGGCGCAGGGCACCAGGCCCACCACGTTCACCTTGGGCTTGAGCCGCCCCAGCATCTCGAAGGTGCCGAGCACCGAGGCGGCGCCGGACATGTCGAACTTCATGTCCTCCATCTTGTCCGCCGGCTTGATGGAGATGCCGCCGGTGTCGAAGGTGATGCCCTTCCCGACCAGCACGATGGGCGCGCCGCTCCCGCCCTGGTACTCGAGCACGATGAACTTGGGCTCCTCCACGCTCCCCTGCGCCACGCCCAGCAGGCCACCCATCTTCTCGGCCTTGAGGGCGGCCAGGTCCATGACGATGCCCTTGAAACCGTGGCGACGCACCAGCTCGCCGGCCTGCTGCGCCAGGTACCCGGGCGTGCAGGTGTTGCCCGGGAGCATCTGCAGCAGCCGGGTGTACGCCTGGCCGGCCGCGATGGCCGCACCGACCACATGCCCCGCCTCGATTTCGGCGGTGGCCTCGGGCGCGAGGATCACGGCGGACTCGAGCGCCGGCTTCTTGTCCTCGGGCGGCTGCTTGAGGTCCGGATAGTGCCACGCCCCGTACCCCAGGCCCTCGGCCATCACCTGCCCCGCCTCGCGCGCGCTGGCGCTGCCCGCCGCCTCGCGCGACAGGTGGAAGGCGAAGGTCGGCACGCCGAGCACGCGCGCCCGCTTGGCGGCCGAGGCGGCGGCGCGGCGGATCAGGGTGCGGCCCGCCTCCTCCGCCTTCCCGACGCCCACCAGCAGCACCCGGGCGATGGCGCCGGCCGGGTGCACCAGCACCTGCTCGTCCTTCTTGCCGGTGAAGTCACCGCTGGCATAGACGCGCCCGAGGGCGCCGCCGGTCGCGGCGTCCACCGCGGCAAGCGAGGCCGGCAGGCCACCCGCCGGGACGGCGATGGCGAGGAGCGGCGTCGCGTGGGATGCGGGGGCCGCGGAGACGACGGAAGTGGAGAACGGCATCGGTCAGCGAGTGAGGGAGGGCCCCAAGTTAGCGGCGACGGCGGAGGGAACGATACTCCTGGTCCACGGGGCCGATGTACTCGGCCCGCGGGCGGAGCAGCCGCTCGTCCCCGTACTGCTCCAGGACGTGGGCCACCCAGCCGCTCATGCGGCTCGCGGCAAAGACGGCGGTGAACAGGTCGGCCGGGATCCCGACCGCGCGGTACAGCGGCGCCAGGTAGAAGTCCACGATGGCGTGCTGGCCGGTTTCCCGGATCATGACCTGCTCCAGCTCGTGGGCCGTGCGGAACAGCGGCCAGAGCCCCGCGCGCTGGCACTCCTCGCCCGCCAGGCCGCGAAGCAGGCCGGTGCGCGGATCCTCGCCGTGGTACACCACATGGCCAAATCCCGGCACCTTCTTCTTCTGGGCGAGGCGGTCGCGCACCCAGCCCGCCACCTGGTCCGGCCCGCCGATCTCCTCGAGGGCCGCCAGGACATTCCGGGTGTGCCAGCCATGTCGCGGCCCGGCGAGCGCCGAGAGGCCCGCCAGCACCGACCCGTAGACGTCGGCCCCGGTGGCGGCGGTCACGCGCGCGGCGAAGGTGGAAGGATTGAGCTCGTTGTCCGCCCGCACGATCAGGCCACAGTCGAAGGCGCGCTCGGCGCTCGGCTCCGGGGGCGTCCCGGTGACCATGGCCAGGAAGTTGGCGGCGAAGCTCAGGCTCTTCTTGGGGGTGACGGGCTTCTCGCCGCTCCGGAGGCGGTGCCACGCCGCCACGATGGTGGGCGTGAGGCCGAGCAGCCGGACGCCCTGGGCCAGCGCGTCATCCCGCGAGGGCGGCACCTTCACCGGGTGCTCGAGCGCCGCGATGGCGAGCACGGCGCGCAGGGCGCCCATGGCATCGGTGCCC
>JBGAOL010000436.1:0-2915 GCA_044221825.1 Gemmatimonadales bacterium | reverse complement strand
GAAGGCGTGGCCCAGCGCCTGGAGCTCCGCGCGCAGCTCGCGGTAGTTGTAGACCTCGCCGTTGTACACCAGCACCGGGCCACCGGCGTCCTCCATCGGCTGGGCGCCGCCGGCCCGGTCGATGATGCTGAGCCGCACGTGCGCCAGGCCCACCTGTGCCCCGCTGTAGAAGCCGTAGCCGTCGGGTCCGCGATGCCGGATCGCGGCCGCCATCCGCCCCAGGGTGGGGAGGTCCACCCCCCGGGGGTCCGCGCGCACGATTCCGGCAATGCCGCACATCAGGCCGTGGGCTCCGTCACCCGGCCAAGGGGCACGTCGTCGATCAGCTGGGAGTGCAGGTGCAGGTACCGCGTGGTGAGCCGCTTCTGCTCGATGTCGGCGTACGCCCACGCCACCTGCTCGGGCGTGAGCCCCGTGGCCACGGCCACGTCGGCGGCGGCGAAGCCCGCGTTGTAGGCGTAGAGCAGCTGGTCCAGCACCCGCGCCGGGAACGCGAAGTAGAACTCCTCCTGCGTCTGCGGCAGCGAGAAGGTGTCGGTCGTGGGCGGGCGCGAGGTGATGGCGCGCGAGACGCCCAGCGCCTCGGCGAGCTGGTACACCTGGGTCTTGTACAGGTGCGCGATGGGCTTCACGTCGGCGAGCCCGTCGCCCCCCTTCACGAAGAAGCCCTGGTCGTACTCCAGCCGGTTGGGCGTGCCCACCACCGCGTAGTGCAGCCGGTCCGCGTGGAAGTACTCGAGCATCTTCCGCGTCCGCTGCTTGAAGTTGGTGGCCGCCACGATCTGCCGGTACTCGGCCGGGCCCAGGCGCACGGTCCGCTCCGCACCCGCCGGATCCCGCACCACGAGTTGTGTCACGTTCAGTGTGGCGCCCCCGCCACGACCAGACGGCAACACCAGCTTGCAACGCCATCCCGGGCCATACTCGGGCACCGCCCGGTGGATTGCCTCGTCCCGGGCGGTGTAACAACCTGCTGCCTCCAGGATGGGCGCGATGTCTATGGTTTGGTGCGCAATGCCCAGACTTTCGGCGAGTTGCCGGGCCAGCCGGAGGCTCTCCGGGTCGCTGTCCCGCTCCGGGAGGAAGAGGCCGAAGACGTGGGCGGGCCCCACCGCCCGGACGGCCAGGGCCGCCGAAACGCTGGAATCCACCCCGCTGCTCATGGCCACCACAAACCCTCGACGGCGGAAGTCCTCAGTGAGGTACTGGCGCAGCCGGGCGGCGATCCGGTCGATTTCTGTCTCCGGATCGATCTTCAAGAATTCTTTAATATTCAGTGTCATCTGGGCTTTGGGCTCGGGGCCACTGGCGCCATCTTTGCACAAATGAGGCCACCGGCCTGCCCCCTCAGGGGGAGGTGTCGCTACCCCGAAATGGGGCGCCTGCCGGGACGCCTGGCGGCCGGGTCCGGCCATGGGAGATCGTCGTGAACCCCCAGACTACCTTCGCGGACAACTTCGCCTGGCTGCTGTGGCGCGCGGCGGCGCGCCACCCCGGGCGGCCGCTGCTCGTGAGCGGGACGGAGTCCGTCAGCTTCATGCAGCTCCGCGACCGCGCCGGCCGCGTGGCCGCGGCCCTGGTGGCCCGCGGTGTGGCGCCCGGCGACCGGGTGGCCATTTTCCTGCCGCGCGGGGCGGATGCCGCCGCCGCCTTCTTCGGCGGGCTGGCAGCGGGCGCGGTCGTGGTGGTGGTGAACGAGCTCTCGCGGGTGCGCCAGCTGGAGTACGTGCTGGGCCACGCCGGGGCACGTGTCTTGGTAACTAGTCGCGAGATGCTCGCGGCGCTAGGGGAGCCGCCGGTCACGACCGCGCAACAGCTCGACCCCGCCGATCTCCCCGCCGTCGAGCCGACGGACCCGCTCCCCATTGGCGGCGCGGCGCCCGCCCAGCTGGTCTACACCTCTGGCTCCACCGGCCGCCCCAAGGGCGTGCTCACCAGCCACGCCAACCTCTGGTGGGGCGAGGAGGTGGTCCGCGACTACCTCGGCCTGACGAGTGACGACCGCATCGCGGGACTCCTGCCGTTCTCGTTTGTGTACGGCATGAGCCAGCTGACCCTCGCGGTCGGCGCCGGCGCCACGCTGGTGCTCCTGGCCGCCACGCTGGGGCAGGATCTCGTGGACGGCCTCGCCGAGCACCGAGTGACGGTGGTGGCGGCGGTGCCGCCCCTCTGGGCCCAGCTCCTCCGCGTGGCGCGCTTCCGCGAGGCGCCGCTCCCCGACTTGCGTATCTGTACCTGTGCGGGCGGCCGGCTGCCGCCCGAGCAGGTGCGCCTCCTCCGGCAGGGCCAGCCGCAGGCGCAGCTGTTCCTGATGTACGGCATGACGGAGGTGTTCCGGAGTACCTACCTGCCCCCGGACGAGGTAGACGCGCATCCCGATTCCATGGGCCGTGCGGTCCCCCATTCCGAGGTGTACGTGCTGGACGAAGATGGCCGGCCCTGCGCCGTGGGTGAGGTGGGCGAGCTGGTCCACAAGGGCCCCACCGTGGCGCTCGGCTACTGGCAGGACCCGGAGGCCACCGCGCGGGTCTTCCGTCCCGACCCGCTGGCCCCCGCCGGCACCCCGCCGGCCACCGTGGTCCACTCCGGCGACCTGGTGCGCCGAGACGCCGGGGGACGGCTCTATTACGTTGCCCGGCGGGACCGGCTCATCAAGTCGCTCGGCTATCGCATCAGCCCCGACGAGGTGAGCGACGTGCTCCTGGCCTCGGGGCAGGTGGCCGAGGCGGTGGTGGTAGGGGCCGAGGATGCGCAGCGCGGGCAGGCCATCGTGGCCCACCTCGTCCTCAAGCCCGGCGGCACCCTCGATGAGGTCCGCCGCTTCGCGGGGCGCGAGCTGCCCCGCTACATGCAGCCGGCGCGCTACCAGGTGCACGCCGAGCTGCCACGCAACCCGGCGGGGAAGGTGGACGTCC
>JBGAOL010000435.1:0-2916 GCA_044221825.1 Gemmatimonadales bacterium | reverse complement strand
TCGATGATGCGGATGGGCCCGTGGAGGATGAGGTCGGTGAGGCCCGTCTCCTCCTCCGTCTCGCGGGTGGCCGCGGCGGTGGGGGTCTCCTCGTGCTCGAGGTGGCCCTTGGGGAAGCCCCAGTGCTCGTAGGGATCGCGGATCAGCAGGAAGCGCGCGGACTGGTCCGGCTGGCGGCGGAAGACGATGCCACCGGCCGAGACCTCGCGTTCGGGCTTCCGTTTCTTCTTGGGGTGCATGGCGCTGCCCTAGAACACGGAGAACTTGAAGTACTTGCGCGGATTGGCCTGGATGTCCGCGATGAGGCGCCGCATCTCCTGCATCGTCTCCACGGCCTCGTTGTGGAGGGCCGGGTTCTTGGCCAGCAGGCCGAGCGTGCCCTGCCCCGCCTGGATCCCGGTGAGCACCGAGTCCACCGCGATGAGCGAGCGGACGATGCTCTGGTCCTCGGTGCGCACCTTGGAGAGGATGTCGCGCAGGTCGGCCGAGGCCTGGCGCAGGTCGCCGCTGCCGGCGGCGGCGTTGTCGAGGATGGCCTGGAGCTGGCCGCCGGCGGTGGCGCTGTCCACCCGGGCCAGCGTGGCGTCGAGGTGCTGCGACGCGCCGAGCACCGCCTCGCTCGTCCGCTCCACGTTGCCGGTCACCTGGTTGAGGCGGCTGGTCTGGCTCTGGGTGAAGCGCACCAGCTGGTTGGTGATGGCGCCGAAGTCCTTGATGCTCTGGCGCAGCTCGGTGACGGCGGAGGAGTCGAAGGTGGACTGCACCCGCGCGGCCACCGCGGCGATGTCGGTGGCGATGCGGCCGGCCTGCGCGGTGAGCTGGCCCACGTCGGGGAGCGTGGCGCCGGGCCAGCGGTCGCCGCCGGGGCGCGCGGTTTCCTCGAGCATGACCCGCACGTTGGGGTCGTCCTGCGGCTGGTCCCGGGGCACGATGGTGGCGGCCCACTCGCCGAAGAGGCTCTGTGAGGCGGCAATGACCGCCGGGCGCGCCGGCAGGTCCACGCCGGTGTAGATCTTGAGGTCCGCCTCCACGAACAGGTCGGCGAGGCGGATGGCCTCCACCCGCCCCACCCGGACGCCGCGGTAGGTGACGGGCGCGCCGGGCGTGAGGCCGCCCACCGTGCGGAAGCGGGCCACGTGCACGGTCTCCCGCTTGCCGATGTTGGCCTCGGAGAGCCACAGCGCGCCGCCCACCACGGCCGCGATGGCCAGCAGGAGCACCAGGCCCACCAGGAACTCGTTGCCGCGCTTCATGCCGTGGCCTCCACCGGGAGCGCGTCGGGGTCGAACGGCCGCCCCTCAATGAAGTTCCGGACCACGGGATCGTCCGTGGCCTGGATCTCGGCGATGGTGCCGACCTGGCGGATGCGGCCCTTGTAGAGCATCGCGATGCGGTCCCCGACGGTGTAGGCGCTGCGCATGTCGTGCGTCACGACGACGCCGGTGGTGCCGAGCTCCTGCCGCGCCCGCACCATCAGGCCGTCGATGACGGCGCTGGTGACGGGATCGAGGCCGGTGGTCGGCTCGTCATAGAGAATGTAGCGCGGCCGGAGCGCGATCGCGCGGGCGATGCCGACGCGCTTGCGCATGCCGCCCGACAGCTCGGCCGGGAAGCGCGCCTCGGCGCCCGGCAGGTCCACCAGCGCCAGGCTCTCGGCGATGCGCGCCTGGATGGTGGCCTCGTCGAGGCCGCGCCGCGCCAGGCCGAGGCGGATGTTGGCCCCCACCGACAGCGAGTCGAAGAGCGCGGCGAACTGGAACACGTAGCCGATCTCCCCGCGCATCGCGCCCAGCGCATCCGGCGAGAGCTCGTGCACCACCCGGCCGTCCACCTCCACCGTGCCGGCATCCGGTGCGAGCAGCCCCACGATGTGCTTGAGCGCCACGCTCTTCCCGGTCCCCGAGAAGCCGATGATGACGGTGGTCTGGCCGTCGGGGATGTCGAGCGTGAGCCCGTCGAGCACCACCTTGGGGCCGAAGCGCTTGTGCACGTCGGTGAAGCGGATCATCGCCGGCTCACAGGAGCACCAGGGCCCAGAAGGCGTCCAGCACCAGGATGGCCTCGCACCCGAGCACCACCGCGCGCGTGGTGTTGCGGCCCACGCCCTCGGCACCGCCGCTGGTCCGCAGGCCCATCAGGCAGCCGGCGAGCGTCACCGCGGCGCCGAAGCTCGCCGCCTTGATGAGCCCGAACCAGATGTCCTTGAACTTGTAGAAGAGCTTGAGCCCCTTCACGAACTCGAGCGTAGCCCGAACCAGATGTCCTTGAACTTGTAGAAGAGCTTGAGCCCCTTCACGAACTCGAGCGTGGAGAGGTCCAGCAGGTTCACCGCCGTGATCCAGCCGGCGATGACGCCGAGCAGGATGGCGAGGGCCGTGATCACCGGGAACATGAGCACGCCGGCCAGCACCCGCGGCATGACCAGGTAGCTGTTGGGATTGTAGGCGAGGGTCTCCAGCGCATCCACCTGCTCGGTGACCCGCATGGTGCCCACTTCGGCCGCGATGTTGGCGCCGACGCGGCCGGCGAGCGCCAGGCCCGTGAGCACGGGCCCGAGCTCCATCATGATGGTCTTGCCGACGAGCGCGCCGACGAAGTAGAGCGGCACCGCGCCGGTGAAGATGTACTTGGAGAGGAGGGCCAGGACGATGCCGGTGAACGTCGCGATGAACAGCGCGATCGGCACCGAGTCCACGCCGAGCCGGCGCATCTGCGGCACGAGGTGCGGCAGCCAGGTGCGCACGTCGGCGAGCGCGCGCGCGGAGGTGACCGCCGAGCGCCCGACACGCGTGACCACCCGGGCCGGCAGGCCCGGCTCGACCGCGGTGGTGAAGATTGGCACGCCCGGAAACTACGGCAGGGGCACGAGCCGCGTAAGGGGAAAAATGAAGGGGCGCGACCGCCCGGTCGCGCCCC
>JBGAOL010000015.1:0-24195 GCA_044221825.1 Gemmatimonadales bacterium | reverse complement strand
GCGCCTCCGCGCTGTCCACCACCTGCCAGACCACCACGGCCGCGATCTCGATCGGGTTGGAGCTGTGGTCGTTCACCTTGAGCTTGGGCGTCTCGAAATTCCGCACCCGGAGCGAGATCCCCTTCTTGGTATAGAACGGGTTCATCCACCAGAGCCCCGGCGCCCGTACCGTCCCCGTGTACTCGCCGAAGAACTGCAGCGCCTTGGCCTCGTTCGGCTGCACCGTGAACAACCCGGCCCAGCAGACCATGAGCACCACGAACGCGGTGGCGAAGACCGCGATCTTGAGCCCGTCCTGCGCCCGCGCCGCACTGATGAAGCCAAACGCCGTGAGCGCGGTGAGCAGCAGCAGCACGAACACCATGAACAGTCCCGAAGTGGCCTTCCGCTCGACTTCCCGGATCACGCTTGTACCCTCAGGTGAAATAGGTAGCAATATGATATCACATTGGTAGCTCTGACGCAATACCGAGCATTACCAGCATTCGTTCAACGACTTGGAGGGTCAGGGACGGAACCAGGCGTCCAGATTTCTGGCCACGAAGCCATCATCCACCAGTTCGGGGTAAGCCGCGATCACCCGGTCGATCTCGGCGGACTGGCCCGGGGAGAGGTCTTCGTGCCGGTCCAGGCACCACCGGCCGGCCAGAAGGCCCTGACGCCGAAGGATCTCGTGGATGCCCGGGATGCAGCCGGCAAAGTCGTGGGCGGGATCGAAAAGCGCCGCGTTGGCGTCCGTGAGCGCGGCTGCAAGGCGAAGCACGTCGTGCGGCACGGCTGCCTCGGGCGACAAGGAGTGAATCCGTCGGAGCAGTGTCACGGCGCGCTCCGTCCACACGGCCCACTGGCCGAGCAGGCCACCGACGATGCGGCGCTCACCGCGTGCGGTGGGGAAGGGGGTGAGGAGGTCGGTGACGATGCTGTCGTCGTTGCCGGTGTAGAGCGCGATGTCATCCCGGCCGGTGTCGGCCACGGCGCGGATGACGTCGAGGGTCTGGTAGCGGTTGAACGGGGCGATCTTGATGGCCACCACCCGCTCAATCTCCGCAAACGTGCGCCAGAAGTCGTAGCCGAGCACGCGTCCCCCGACGGCAGGCTGCAGGTAGAACCCCACCAGCGGGAGGATGGCGGCCACCTCGCGGCAGTGGGCCAGCACCGCGGCGTCTGGCGCGTCGCGCCAGGCGCCGAGGGAGAGCAGCACCGCGTCGTAGCCGAGCCGGGCGGCCAGCGCCGCCTCGGCGGTGGCCTGGGGGGTGCGGCCCATGGCGCCGGCGATGAGCGCGACGCGGCGCCCGCCGGCGTCGGCCAGCAGCGTGTCGCGTGACAGCGCCAGCACCGGTTCGAGCAGCCCGTGCTGCGGGTCGCGGATGGCGAACTGCGTGGTGTGGACCCCGACGGCGAGGCCGCCCGCGCCGGCCGCCAGGTAGTAGCGCGTGAGGGCCCGCTGGCGGGTCTCGTCGAGCCTGCGCCCGGCGGTGAGGGCCAGCGGGTGCGCGGGGATTACCTGGCCGGAGAGCAGGTGGTCGCGGAGCGCGGTGAGCGCGGCGTCAGAAGCGGCCATCACGGGCCTCGAAGCGGGTGGGCTTGGCGAGGAGGCGGCCCCCCTGCTCGATCCAGGCGGCCACCCATTCGAGCAGCGTGGCGAGCGGCACCGTGGGCGGGCCGAGGCGGGCCAGCAGCGCGCTCGCGTCACTGAGGAGGGCATCCGGCGCCTCGGTGCCCTCGAACCGCACCGCCTTCCCGAACCGCCGGCCGAAGGCCTCGGCCACGGCGCGGACCGACAGCTTCTCCGGTCCCGTCAGGTTCACGACGGTGGCCGGGCTCGCGGCCAGCGCCAGGCATTGGAGGGCCATCGCATTGGCGTCGCCTTGCCAGAGGACGTTGGCGTAGCCCATGGCGAGGGGCACCGCCTCACCGGCGTGGACCCGGCGGGCGATGTCCACCAGCACGCCGTAGCGGAGGTCCACCGCGTAGTTGAGCCGGACGATGGCCACCGGCGTGCCGCGGGCAAGGCTTGCGTGCTCGTACAGCCGCTCGCGCGCCAGGCAGCTCATGGCGTACTCGCCGACGGGGCCCACCGGGTCGGCCTCGGTGGGGCCGGCACTGGCGGCGGGCCAGAGCGGATAGACGTTGCCGGTGGAGAAGACCACGGTGCGCGCGGCGGCGTAGCGCCGGGCCGCGAGGATCGGCAGCAGCGCGTTCATGGCCCAGGTGGTGGCGGGACTGCCGCTGGTCCCGAACTTCTGGCCGGCCATGAACACCACATTGGGCGCGTCCGGCAGCGCGTCGAGGGTGCCCTCGGCCAGGAGGTCGGCGGCCACGGTGACGACGCCCGCGGCATCGAGCGCCGCCCGGGCGGCCGGGTCCCCGAATCGGGAGACGGCCACGACGCGATCGACCCGGCCGAGTTCCTGGAAGGCGCGCTGCGCCATGCGGGCCAGCGAGGGACCCATCTTCCCGCCGGCGCCGAGGACCAGGATGTCGCCCGGGAGCTGCGTGAGGGTCTCGAGCAGCCCGACGGTGGGCTGCGAGAGGCGGTCCTCGAGCTCGGCGTCGGTGCGGGGGGCGGGCGGGGCAGTGGGCACGCAGGTCTCAGGCTGGGGGCTGCTCAATAGTCGTGGCGCCGCGCCCGGGGCGCCATGTGCGAGGGGCCGTCCCCCCGGTGGGAGGACGGCCCCGAGGCGCAGCGACCGGAAGCCGGGCGCTCAGCCGCGCATGGCCATCGGCACGAACTGGCGCTCGTCGTGGCCGATGTAGATCTGGCGCGGGCGGGAGATCTTGGTCTCCTTGTCGCGCAGCATCTCCTCCCACTGCGCGATCCACCCCGGCAGCCGCCCGAGGGCAAAGAGCACGGTGAAGTAGTCCGTGGGATAGCCCATGGCCTGGTAGATGAGGCCCGAGTAGAAGTCCACGTTGGGGTAGAGCTTCCGCTTGATGAAGTACTCGTCCTCGAGGGCGATGCGCTCCAGCTCGAGCGCGATCTCGAGCTTGGGGTTGAGCCCGGTCTGCTCGAAGACGTCGTACGCCACCTTCTTGATGAGCTTGGCGCGCGGGTCGTAGCTCTTGTAGACCCGGTGGCCGAAGCCCATCAGCCGGCCCTTGCCCGCCTTCACCTCCTCGATGAACGCGGGGATGTTCTTCTTCTCGCCGATCTCGTCGAGCATCACCAGCACGGCCTCGTTGGCCCCGCCGTGAAGCGGCCCGTAGAGCGCCGCGATCCCGGCCGACACCGCCGAGAACGGGTCCACGTGGGAGGAGCCGACGCTCCGCACCGCGCTGGTGGAGCAGTTCTGCTCGTGGTCGGCGTGGAGGATGAGCAGGATCTCGAGCGCGCGCTGCAGCACCAGGTTGGGCTCGTGCTTGCCGCCGATCTCGAACGTCATGTTGACGAAGTTGCCGATGTAGCTCAGGTCGTTCCGCGGGAAGACGTACGGCAGCCCGCGCGAGTGCCGGAAGGCGAACGCCGCGATGGTCGGCAGCTTGGAGATGAGGCGCACCCGCTGCAGGTAGCGGTTGTGCGGGTCCTCGATGTTCTTGGCATCGGGGTAGAACGTGGAGAGCGCCCCCACCGCGCCGAGCAGCGTCCCCATGGGGTGGGCGTCGTAGCGGAAGCCCTCCATGAACTTGGTGACGTTGGTGTGCACGTAGGTGTGGTGGCGGATCTCGTGCTCCCACTTCTCCAGCTGCACCTTGGTGGGCAGCTCACCCTCGAGCAGCAGGTACGCCACCTCGAGGAAGCTCGCCTTCTCGGCCAGCTGCTCGATGGGGTAGCCGCGGTAGCGCAGGATGCCCTTGTCGCCGTCGATGAAGGTCACGGCGCTCCGGCAGCTGGCGGTGTTGAGGAAGGCCGGGTCGTAGGCCATGAGGCCGAAGTCCTCGTCGCCGGTCTTGATCTGGCGCAGGTCGGCGCTCTTGATGCAGCCTTCGCTGATCGGCAATTCGTACTGCTTGCCGGTGCGGTTGTCGACGATGGTGAGGGAGTCCTTGGCCACGCGGCGCTCCGGGCGGGAGAAGACGGGGTCCGGCAGGGTCCTGACTAGGGATCGAGAAGATACTGCGCGCCCCGCCGGTCGGGTATGGGGCGGCCGGGGAAGTCCGGGCCGTTTCCCAATCCCCCGATAGGACGCCCCGATTGCCCGGGGCGCTACATTCTGGCCGTGCCCACCCCCTCCCTCGCCAGCCGCGCCAAGGGCGCGCTCCTGGGCCATGCGGCCGGCAACGTGCTCGGTGTTCCCACCGAGTTTCTCGGCTCCCCCGAGGCCATCGCCCGCGAGTTTCCCGGGGGCGTGACCGAAGTGCGCCGGGCCGACACCCCCGAGTCGCCCCATGACGACGACGTGGCGCTGACCCTCCTCCTGGCCGATGAGCTGCTCGAGACCGAGCCGGACGTGCGGCGGCTGGCGCTGCGCTGGTGCGACTGGGCCGAGCGGGACGGGCGGGGGATCGGCCTCTGGACCCGGACGGCGCTGGCCCACATCCGCACCCACGACTCGCCCCCCGCCTCGACCGGCGGGCAGGCGGGGAACGGCACCATCTCGCGCTGCCTCCCGGTGGCGCTGCGCCACTTCCGGAACCCGGAAGCCATGGTCATGAGCAGCTTCCACACCGCCATGCTCACCCATCCCGACGAGCGCTGCGGCTGGGGCGCCGTGGCCATCAACGTGGCGGCGATGAGCTTCCTCGAGGGCCGGCGCGACTTCATCGGCGACGTGCTGGCCGTGCTACGCAACAACGGCGCCCCGTCCGAGCTGGTGGAGGCGGTGGCCCGGGTGCCCCTCGAGGCGCGCGAGGAGCTGCCGGTGACCGGCCCCGCGGCCGGGTACGTGGTGCACGGGGTGGAGATTGCGCTGTGGTTCGCGTACCATGAACCGAACCTGGAGCGCGGCCTCGTGTGGCTGACCGGCGCCGGTGGCGACACCGACACCAACGCCGCCGTCGCCGGCGGCCTCCTCGGCGCGCGCGACGGACTCGACGCGGTGCCTGCCCGCTGGCGCAGTGCCGTCCGCGACGCCTCCCGCCTCGAGGAGCTGGCGCTCCGGCTCGTGGGTCTCAAGGCGTCCTGATCTTCCCCTCCCAGAGGAGTGGTTCCATGCGTGCTGTCCGACTCGCGCTCGTCCTCGCGGGCGCCACGGCGCTTCCGCTCGCCGCCCAGTATCCGGTGGACACCAGCGGCAGCGGCCAGCTGATCGCGGAGGCGCTGGAGCGCTCCCAGCTGATGCCCAACCTGCAGTACCTGAGCGACGTGATCGGGCCGCGGCTCTCGGGCTCGCCGGCCATGCGGCGGGCCAACGACTGGTTCGCCGAGAAGTTCCGGAGCTACGGCGCCACGGCCAGCCTCGAGGCCTATCCGTTTGGCGTCACCTGGGAGCGCGGCGCGGCGAGCGCCCGGCTGGTGGCCCCGTTCAGCCGCTGGGTCAACGTGTGGAGCTGGGCCTGGACCGAGGGCACCGGCGGCAAGACGCTCACCGGCCCCATCGTGCGCCTGACGATCACCGATGCCGCCAGCCTCGAGGCCCAGCGCGACCGCATCAAGGGCGCCTGGCTCATCCTGGGCGACCCCGCCCAGGTCTGGAACCCCGACGGCCCGCCGATGACCGCCGCCGACTCCGCCGCGCAGCAGGCGGAGCAGGAGCGCCGCACCGCCGAGATGCGCCGCGCCAACGCCGACACCTCGGCGGCGGCGCGCGCGGCGCGGCAGCAGTTCGGCATCGACCGGCCCTACCTGCTCAAGCGGGCGGGGGCCCTCGGCCTGATCACCGACGGCGCCAAGGAGCATGCGCTCGTCACCATGAGCGGCTCGCCGAACCGGGTCTCGCCGCTGCCCAACCTGGTGGTGAGCCACGAGGACTTCCTCATGTTCACCCGCCAGATCGCGGCGGGGCAGGTGCCCCGCCTCGAGGCGCGGGTGGAGAACAAGGTCGGCAAGACGCCGGTGGAGCAGTGGAACACGGTGGGCGAGATCCGGGGCAGCGAGTGGCCCGGGCAGGTGGTGATCCTCGGCGCGCACCTCGACAGCTGGGACCTGTCGCAGGGGCTCACCGACAACGGCGGGTCGTCCACGGTGGTGCTGGAGGCCGCGCGCGTCATGATGGCCACGGGCCTCCGCCCCAAGCGCACCATCCGCTTCGTGCTGTTCAGCGGGGAGGAGCAGGGCCTGCTCGGCTCGCGTGCTTACGCGGCCGCCCACGCCGCCACGGCCGACAGCGTGCAGGCGGTCCTGGTGCTGGACAACGGCACGGGCATGATCACCGGCCAGGCGCTGCAGGGCCGGAACGAGCTGGAGCAGCTCTGGAAGGATCTCCTGGCGCCGGTGGCGCACCTCGGCGCCGACTCGGTACGGCAGGGCATGAAGGGCGGGACCGACCACCTGGCGTTCACGCCGTACGGCATCCCGGGCTTCAACTTCGACCAGGAGCGCCGCGGCTACAACCACACCCACCACTCGCAGACCGACAGCTTCGACAAGGCGGTCCCGGGCGACCTGCGGCAGGCGGCGGCTGTCATGGCGGTGACGGCCTACGAACTGGCCAACCTCCCGGCGCTCCTGGCTCGGAGCCACCGCAGCGAGGTGACCCCGCCGGGAGTGGCTCGGCCCACCCAAGGGCTGGTGCAGTGAGCGGTGGATGTGAGTGACATCCCCCTGGCGAGGTTCATCTCGCCTTCATCGGAGATGCCTAGGATGGATGGGGTGGCGTTGCCAGTCGGGCGGACGTGGAGGATCTCGGCTCAGCTGCCGATACTTCAGGTCGCTTCCGTCGGAAGCACGGCCGCGCCCGAC
The DNA here is from genome assembly GCA_044221825.1 of Gemmatimonadales bacterium. Taxonomy (GTDB): domain Bacteria; phylum Gemmatimonadota; class Gemmatimonadetes; order Gemmatimonadales; family GWC2-71-9; genus JADJOM01. Next base: position 17,417 of record JBGAOL010000015.1, on the reverse strand, counting down.
TCGGCGCGCGACACATGAGGCTAGCCCCGGAAGCCGAACACAAGGAGTGAGCGATGCGGTTGTGGTACAAAGTGCACAAGTGGGTTGGGGTAGGTGTCGGGCTCTTCCTCCTCATGTGGGTGATCACCGGCCTGCTGCTCGAAGGGGAGCCGGCTCGGCTCAAGCCGGCACCCAACCCGGACTTCACGCGGGCCACAACGGCGCCGGTGGCGGCCATCGCTGCGGCCCAGGCGACGGCGCCGGATTTCGGGGCGGTCAAGCAGGTGCTGCTGGTCAATATCGCGGGCCGGGTCGCTTATGTAGTGCAAGGCGCCGGCCCGCAACCGATATTCGTGGATGCTGCCGAGGGCACCGTGCTGGCCATCGACAGCGGCTATGTGACCAGCCTAGCTGGTGAGTTGCTCCCAGGGCATGCGGTGTCCGGGGCCACGATCATCCGGTCTTACGACCGGGCCTACCCTTACGGTTCGCTCCCGGCGTGGCGGGTGACTCTCCAGGACCCGGAGCAGACGCTCCTGCACGTCTCGCTCAAGGACGGTTCCATCGTGGCGAGCACGAAGAGCCAGCGCCGAGGCAACTTCATGCATGGCCTTCACACCTTTGGGTCGCTGGTCGCGGTGGGTGCGCCCCGGCGCCTGGTGAAGCTCCTGTTCTGGGGCGCGGCGCTGATCTCCCTCGGCGTGATCCTCAGCGGTTACTATCTCTCCCTCCCCAAGGGCTGGCGATTCGCCGGGGGCCGGCGCGACTGAACCCGCTCGCTAACAACGCGCCTCCCGGTCTGCAGACCGGGAGGCGCGTTGTTAGCGAGCGGGAGGTCAGGCCTTGGGCAGGCGCACTACGCAGGTGGTGAGGAACCCGCCCCGGACGTTGTAGACGGTCTTGACCTCGAGCCACTGCGGCTCGAGCACCTTCACGAGGTCCTCGGCCATCTTGGCCGTGGCGTGCTCCTGGAAGATGCCGACGTTCCGGTAGCTGGTGACGTAGTACTTGAGGCTCTTGAGCTCGATGCACCGGGCGCGGCATGTAGCGGATGACGAGCTTGGCGAAGTCGGGGAGCCCGCTGTAAGGGCACACCGCGCTGAACTCGTCGGTCTCGGTCACGATCTCCTGGTCGGGCCCGGCGTACCCGAAGGTCTCGAGCACCGCCACGTCCACCTGCTCGGGGCCCACGAAGGGCAGGGTCCGGCCTTCCGCAATCGCCATCGGTCACTCCCTGAGGGTCGGCCGCCGGGCGCTCACCGCCGGCATGCCGTGCCTCAAGATAGCAGCGCGGCGGGTGGGGTGACGACCCCACCCGCCGCACCGGGGCTTGCCTCCGCGGCGGCCCGGCCTATTCGGCCTCGAGGCGCACCACCCCTTCCTCGAGCCAGCGGAAGTGATCGTCGAGGACGTGACGGGCGGTCGCGTAGGTGGCCACGTCGGCGTTGCGCCAGATGGCGCGGAACTTGTCCTCCACCCGGAGCCGCGCCTGCTGGCTGAAGACGTCTGCCAGCTCGCGGGGGCCGGTCTGGTTGGGGTTCTTCTTCACCATGGCCTGGGCCCGGGCGCACGCGGCCGAAATGGCCAGGAGCTCGGCGCCGATCTCCACCAGCCGGCCCAGGACGGCCTGCCGCTTCTCGAGCTTCGGCCCGAAGCGCACCATGCAGTGGAAGAGCGTCCGCGCCAGCTGGCGGCTCGACCGCTCCACGAACCGCATGTGCCCCGCCAGCCGCCCGAACTCCCCGTACCCGAACCAGCCCTTGAACGGCAGCCAGAGCTTGGGATACCAGAGCCCATAGAACCCGGCCGACTTGAGCAGCGCCTGCATCTTCTCGCCGCCCGAGGACTTGGGATCGATCAGCTTGCCGGCCACCTGCAGGTGGGTGTCCACCGCCTCGCGGGCGATGAACAGCCGCATGATCTCGCTCGAGCCCTCGAAGATCAGGTTGATGCGGCAGTCGCGGAGCATCCGTTCCACCGGGTCGGGACGCTCGCCGCGCGAGCGCAGGCTGTCGGTGGTCTCGTAGCCACGGCCGCCCTTCACCTGGAGCGTGTCGTCCACGATCCGCCAGCTGAGCTCGGTGTTGTACATCTTGGCGATGGCCGCCTCGAGCCGGATGTCGTGGCCGCCCTTGTCGGCCATGAGGCTGGCGAGGTCGCTGATGGCCTCCATGGCGAAGGTCTCGGCCGCCATCCGGCCGATCTTCTGCGCCACGGCGTCGTGCTTGCCCACCGGCTGGCCCCACTGCACCCGCTCGTTGCCCCAGCGCCGCACGATCTCGAGGCAGCGCTTGGCGCCCGCCACGCACGACGCGGGCAGCGTGAGGCGGCCCGTGTTGAGCGTGACCAGTGCGAGCTTGAGGCCCTTCCCCTCGCCCCAGATCACGTTCTCCTTCGGCACCTTCACGTTGGTGAAGCGGATGACGCCGTTCTCGATGGCCTTGAGGCCCATGAAGTGGAGCCGGTGGGTCACCTCCACGCCCGGCCAGTCCATCTCCACGATGAACGCCGTGATCTTCTTGTTGGCCGTCCGCGCCATCACCACGAGCAGCTCCGCCACGGTGCCGTTGGTGCACCAGAGCTTCTCGCCGTTCAGGATGTAGTGGGTGCCGTCCTCGGAGAGTTCGGCGTGGGTGGCCAGGCCGGCGGGATCGGAACCCACGTTGGGCTCGGTCAGCGCGAAGGCGCTGATGGCCCCCTTGGCCAGGCGCGGCAGGTACTTCTTCTTCTGCTCCGGCGTGCCGAACAGCTTGAGCGGCGTGGGCACGCCGATGGACTGGGCGGCGGAGAGCAGGGCCGTGAGGCTCCCGTCCACGCTCGTCACCAGTCCAATGGCCTTGGTGTACATGAGCTGGGAGAGCCCCTGCCCGCCGTACTCGGCGGGGATCTTGATGCCGAACGCCCCCATGTCTCGGAGCCCCTGGATCACGTCGGCAGGGATCTTCCCCTCGCGGTCGATGAGGTCGGGGTCCACGCGGTCCCGCAGGAAGGCCTCGAGGCGCTCCATGAAGGGGCGGGCCTTCTCCACCTCACGCGGGTCGGGCTCGGGGAAGGGGTGGATCAGGTCCAGCCGGAAGTTCCCCTCGAACAGTTCGCGCACGAAGCTCGGGGCTTCCCAGCCCTGCTCGCGCGCGCCCTCGGCCACCTCGCGCGCCTCCTGCTCCGTGGCGAGCGGCGCCGCCGTGGCGGCCGGCTTCGGTTCGGGCGTGACGACGTTGGTCATGACCAGATGCCTCGCTGAAATGAACCTGACGGTCCTCAGGCCGCGTCCCCGGCCTCTCCGGCCGGTGCGGGACGGGCCCCGATCCTGCCTCGCAAGCCCTGCACCACCAGTCCCACCACGTGCCGCCGCCGCGCCTCGAGGAACGCCGGCGCCCCGGCCTCGACGCCCAGCGCCCGCAGTACCGTGGGGCCATGCACCACATGGAACCACGACAGCGCCAGCATGCTGATGAGCAGCTGCTGGGCCTCCGCCTCGTCCGCCGGGTCGAGCGCCAGCTCGGAGACGATGGCGCCGAGCGCCTCTTGCGCCGCCTCGAGGTGGGGCGGGATGTGGGCCAGTTGCCGCCCGCCGTCCAGCGCCTCCCGTTCGAGCAGCTTCACGAAGTGCGGGTGGGACAGGATGAAGTCGAAGTACTCCCCCACCGCACCCGCCAGCACCACCTCCGGCGGCTCCTGGCTGGCCAGCGCGCGTTCGCGGCCGCTCCGCACCGCGGCCCGGACCCGCTCCAGGCACCGCGCCAACACCTCCCGGTAGAGCTGCTCCTTGGAGCCGAAGAAGTACCCCGGGGTCCCCCGAGATACCCCCGCCGCCGTGCCGACGTCGGTGAGGCTCGTCGCGTCGTACCCGTTCTCGGCAAAGAGCCGCTCGGCGGCGTCCAGGATGGCTTCCCTGGTACGGGTGGGATTGCGTTCCCGGTCGGAATGCCGGTCCATGGGCCTCGCTGGTTCGGCTTGCTTGACGTCTAGCAAGTTATGGAAATGACAAGGGTCCGCAAGAGCGGACTGCTCATCGGAAATCGCATGGTCACTCTGCCCGAAAAGCGCTCAGCCGAGGCGTATGCCTCGGCTGTGCTAGAAACCTACTGAGTGATAGGTCAGGCGCCGACTGGCTGCGGCGTCGGCTCGGGTGCCGGGACAGTGGGGGCGGTGTGAATTGCCGGCGCGGTCGGCGCCGTGTTGGGCACCACCTTCCGGAACAGGGCCCGGTGCTCGTCCCACCGTTCGATCAGGAACTTGGCCCGGAAGCTCCCCGTGCGCTCCTGGTGTTCGTGGATCAGGGCCAGGATGGTCCGCTCGTCGTCCTCGCTGCAGCCGTCGACGCGGACCATGTCGCCGTTGACGCGGCCGGGGAAGTCGCCCAGTTCGTCCAGGACGTAGGCCACGCCATTGGACATGCCGGCCCCGAAGTTCCGGCCCACCGGGCCGAGGACCAGGACCTGGCCGCCCGTCATGTACTCGCAGCAGTGGTTGCCCGCGCCCTCGATGACGGCCGTGGCGCCGGAGTTCCGCACCGCAAAGCGGCTGGCGGCCTGCCCCGCAGCGAAGAGGGTGCCGCTGGTGGCGCCGTAGAGGCAGGTGTTGCCCACGATGGTGTTCTCGTGGGTGGCCTGCACGTAACTGGCCTGGCGGAAGGGCCGGATGCTGATGGTGGCGCCGGAGAGGCCCTTGCCCACGTAATCGTTGGCCTCGCCCTCGAGGTCGAGGTGCATGCCCTTGATGCAGAAGGCGCCGAAGCTCTGGCCTGCGCTGCCCCGGAAGCGGAGCCGCACGGTGGACTCGGGCAGGCCCGCATCGCCGTATTTGAGCGCAATGGCGCCGGCCACCCGCGCGCCCACGGCCAGGTGGTGGTTCCGGATGTCATACGTCCCGGAGAACGGCATGCCCTGCAGGATGTGGCTGGCGCTTTCCTCGAGGATCTCGTCGTCCAGGTACACCACGCCGGGGCGGTCGTTGCGGGTGATCTGGTGGAAGCGCGGGGTGGTGTCGCTCTCGGCGGGTGCCATGAGGGCCGAGAGATCCACCATCTGCGCGCGCGGCACCTCTGGCCGCTCCACCCGCGTCAGCAGGTCCGCCCGGCCGATGATCTCGTCGAGGCTCCGGGCCCCGAGGCTCGCGAGGATCTCGCGCACCTGCTGGGCCACGAAGCTGAAGTAGGTCACCACCTGGTCCGGCGTGCCCTTGAACTTGGCGCGCAGGTCCTCGCGCTGGGTGGCCACGCCGGTGGGGCAGGTGTTGAGGTGGCACTGCCGCGCCATGGCGCAGCCGATGGCCACGAGCGGGGCGGTCCCGAAGCCGAAGCTCTCGCCACCCATGAGCGCGGCGATGACCACGTCGCGCCCGGTCCGGAAGCCGCCATCCACGCGCACCTCGATCCGGCCGCGGAGCCCATTGGCCACGAGGGCCTCCTGCGCCTCCGCCAGGCCAATCTCCCACGGGCTGCCGGCGTGCTTGATAGAGGAGAGGGGCGACGCCCCCGTGCCGCCGTTGTGGCCGGCGATCAGTACGTAATCGGCATAGGCCTTGGCCACGCCGGCCGCCACCGTTCCGACACCGGTTTCCGAGACGAGCTTCACTCCCACCCGCGCCCGCGGGTTCACCGTCTTCAGGTCGAGGATCAGCTGCGCCAGGTCCTCGATGGAGTAGATGTCGTGGTGGGGCGGCGGGGAGATCAGCGAGATCCCCGGCACCGAGTGCCGCAGCCGCGCGATGAGCTCCGTGACCTTGTGTGCCGGCAGCTGCCCGCCCTCGCCCGGCTTGGCGCCCTGGACCACCTTGATCTCGAGCTCCTCGGCGCGCACCAGGTACTCGGTGGTGACGCCGAATCGGCCGCTCGCCACCTGCTTGATGCGGTTGTCCACCCGGTCACCGTTGGGGAGCGGGGTGTAGTTGAACGGGTCCTCGCCCCCCTCGCCGGAATTGCTGCGGGCGCCCATCCGGTTCATGGCAATGGAGAGCGTCGCGTGCGCCTCGGGCGAGAGCGCACCGAGCGACATGGCCGCGGAGACGAAGCGCGGGAGGATGGCCTCGATGGGTTCCACCTCCTCCAGCGGCACCTGGGCGCCGGCTGGACGGAAGCCGAGGAGGTCACGGGGGCTGGTGGGACGGTGCGCGTCGGCCTTCGCGATGTACTCCTGGAACTTGGCATACCCGGTGGCCACGTCGGCGGGCGCGTCCTTGGCGCCCTTGCCACTCCCCACCGCCTTCTGCAGCGCCACCACCACCGGCGGCGACCAGGCGTGCTCCTCGCCGTCCTTCCGGAAGCGGATGCGGCCGTAGTCCGGCACCTCGCTGCCGGCGGGCGCGTCCCACGCCGCGGCATGGCGTGCCAGCACGTCCTCGGCGATCTCCTCGAAGCCGATGCCACCCACCGGCGACTCCGTGCCGAGGAAGCAGCGCTGCACCACCTCGCGGCCCAGCCCGAGGATCTCGAAGATCTGCGCGCCGCAGTACGAGGGCAGCACCGAGATCCCCATCTTCGACATGATCTTGAGCAGCCCCTTCTCGGCGGCACTCCGGAAGCGCTTGCGCGCCTCGGCAGGGGGCGGCCGGTCCACCACCTCGTAGCGCCCGCTCCTGCGGCCTTCCCGCACCGGCTCGGTGGCCGGCGTGAAGAGCGCCGACACCGACTGCAGCGCGAGCCACGGGTACACCACCTCGCATCCGTAGCCGATCAGCGTGGCCATGTGATGGATGTCGAACGCATCCGCCGTCTCGGCCACGATGCCGCAGCGGAGCCGGAGGCCCGTGTCGATCAGGTGCCGCCGTACCGCGCCCACGGCCAGGAGCATGGGGACAGGCGCCCGCTGGGCGCCGAGGGCGCGGTCACTCAGGACCAGGATCCGGGCCCCGTCGCGCGCCGCGGTCTCGGCCTCGGAACAGAGCCGGTCGAGCGCCGTGCGCAGGCCATCGGGCCCCTCCGCCGCGGGCCAGGTGCAGTCGAGGGTGACACAGGAGAAGCCGGGCATGTTCCGCAGCGCGGCCATCTCCTCCTCGAGCAGGATGGGATGATCCACCCGCAGCACCTTGGCGTGCAGCGGGTTCTCCACCAGGAAGGAGGCGTGCTTGCCGATATGTACCCGGAGCGACATCACCACCGACTCGCGCAGCGGGTCGATGGGCGGGTTGGTGACCTGGGCAAACCGCTGCCGGAAGAAGTCGTAGAGGCTCGGCCGCTGGGCCAGCGGCGGGATGGGCGCGTCGTCGCCCATGCTCCAGACGGGGTCGAGGCCGGTGCCGCCCATGGCCTCGAGCACGAAGCGCAGGTCCTCGGCGCCATAGCCCGCGGCGGTCTGCAGGGGGGCCAGGTCCTCGGCACCGGGGGTGGTGACGGAGGCGGTGCGGTCGGCCTCGAGCACCTTCATGTTGTCACGGCACCACTGGCCGTAGGGCTGGCGGCCGGCCACGCGGCGCTTCACGTCCATGTTGCGGAGCACGGTGCCGCTCGTCAGGTCCACGGCGATGTACTCGCAGGGGCCGAGGCGGCCGCTCTCCACCACGTTGCGCGGGTCGAGGTCCACGAGGCCCACCTCGGAGCCCGCCACCACCAGCTGGTCGCGGGTCACCTTGTAGCGGCAGGGCCGGAGGCCGTTCCGGTCGGTGGCGGCGCCCGCGATGACGCCGTCGGTGAAGGCCAGGGCGGCCGGCCCGTCCCACGGCTCCACGATCTGGGCGTGGAAGCGGTAGAAGTCGCGCACCGCCGGCTCCACGTCGGGGTAGCGCTCCCAGGCCTGCGGCACCAGCATCATGACGGTGTGCAGCGGGTCGCGGCCCGAGCGCACCAGCAGCTCCATGGTGTTGTCGAAGCCGGCCGAGTCGCTGCCGCCGGGCCAGATGACGGGCTTGAGGCGCTCGATGTCGTTGCCCCAGACGGGCGAGGCGAGGTCGTTCTCGCGCGCGAGCATGGCGTTCCGGTTGCCCCACAGCGTGTTGATCTCGCCGTTGTGGGCGATCATGCGGAACGGCTGCGCCAGCGGCCAGCTCGGCAGGGTGTTGGTGGAGTAGCGCTGGTGGAAGACCGCCACGGCGCTCTCGTACTCCGGGTAGCGGAGGTCGGGATAGAACTGCGGCAGCCGGGTGCCGGTGAGCAGCGCCTTGTAGACGATGGTGCGGCAGGACAGCGAGCAGACGTAGAACGGCGCCAGGCCCTGGGCCTCGGCGTCGCGCTCGAGGTCGCGGCGGAGGAGGTAGAGGGCGCGTTCCCAGGCGTCGTCGTCGTGGATGGCGGCGGGCCGGCCGATGAACACCTGGCGGATGGCGGGGCAGGTGGCCCGGGCCTGGGGACCGAGGGCGTCGAGGTCGTGCGGCACGTCGCGCCAGCCCAGGAAGGTCATCCCGTTCCGGGCGATGGCCGCCTCGACCATGTCGCTGGCCTCGAGCAGCGGGTCGTGGCTGGGCGGCATGAAGAGGAAGCCCACCGCGAAGGGCTGGCCGGGCTGCAGGCCGAGGCCCAGGCGGTACGCCTCCCGGTAGAACAGGCGGGTGGGGAGCTGGGTGAGGACCCCGGCGCCGTCGCCCGAGTTGTCGATGCTCGCGGCGCCGCGGTGGGCCACGCGGGCCACGGCCTCGAGCGCCATCCGGACGATCTCGTGGGAGCGTTCCCCGGTGGCCCGGGCCACGAAGCCGACGCCGCAGGCGTCGTGTTCCCGGCGGTGGGCGGGCGTGGCACTCGAGCGGGGCAGCGCGGTCTTGGGGCCACCGGGCAAGAAAAACGGCCCGCTCGGTCAGGAGCGGGCCGGGGCGTGGTCAGTCGCGCGAGCGCGTCACCATCCCGGGCCGCCCCTCCCAACGAGGAGGGCCGGCGTGGTAATAAGAAGGGCGTTGGCGAGGCGCGGGGCGACGGACGGCATGTGAATAAAAATACGAGCCGGTGCGAGGAGGTCAATGGCCCGGGAGCCGGCCCGTGGCGGCATCCCGGGCCCGTGCCCCGGGGTTCCCGGGGTCCCCAGCGCCGCCGTCCACCACCCTTGACAGATCCCAAGCCCGCCCGTAGACTCAGGTTCCACGCCGGCGCATAAAGTTCCTTGTTACCCCGGCCGATACTCCGAGACCATGATCCTCGCCAGCGCGCTCCTTCTCGTCCTTACCAGCCTCGTGCTCGTCCTTATTGGACTGGGGCACGGGGATCGCGGCGCGCACGGGCTGGCATAGCAATCGATACACGATTGAGCCCTTCGAACCGCGGACCCCGTACCGGTCCGCGGTTTTCGTTTTCGTACCCCCTGGCATGGCCCCGATAGAGAGAGACCCGGTATGGCCCGCAACATCCTGATCTTCGACACCACGCTCCGCGATGGGGAGCAGGCGCCCGGCAACACCATGACCCCGGAGGAGAAGCTCCGGCTGGCCCGCCAGCTCGACGCCCTGGGCGTGGACATCATGGAGGCGGGTTTCCCGGCGGCGAGCGAGGGAGACTACCGCAGCGTCCGCGAGATCGCGGCCGAGGTGCGCCGGCCCGTGATCGCCGCGCTGGCCCGCTGCCACGAGCGCGACATCGAGCTGGCCGGCGAGGCCATCCGGGACGCGGCCCGGGGCCGGCTCCACGTCTTCATCAGCACCTCCGACCTGCACCTCGAGCACAAGCTCAAGATCACGCGCGAGGACGCCCTGGCCCTGGCCCGCAAGAGCATCCGCCAGGCCCGCCGCTACACCGACGACATCGAGTTCTCCGCCGAGGACGCGAGCCGGACCGACCTCGAGTACCTCTGCCAGGTCATCGAGATGGCCATCGCGGAGGGCGCCACCACCATCAACCTCCCCGACACCGTGGGCTACGCCATGCCCGACGAGTACGGGGCCATGTTCCGCACCGTGATGGGCCGGGTGGCCAACGCCGACAAGGTGACCTGGAGCGCCCACTGCCACGACGACCTCGGCCTGGCCGTGGCCAACTCGCTGGCCGCGGTGGCCGCCGGGGCGGGGCAGGTGGAGTGCACGGTGAACGGCATCGGCGAGCGGGCGGGCAACGCGGCGCTGGAGGAGATCGTGATGGCGGGCCGGATCCGCCCGCAGCTGGCGCAGTTCACCACCGGCATCAACGCCACGGAGATCTTCCGCACCAGCCAGCTGCTGTCGTACCTGACGGGCAGCTTCCCGCAGCCCAACAAGGCCATCGTGGGCCGGAACGCCTTTGCGCACGAGGCGGGGATCCACCAGCACGGGGTGCTGCAGCACGGGCTCACCTACGAGATCATCAAGCCGGAGTCGGTGGGCATCCCGCGCTCCACGCTGGTCCTCGGCAAGCACTCCGGCCGCCATGCCCTGGAGCGGCGCTACAAGGAGCTCGGCTACGAGCTCACCGAGGAGAAGCTGGCGCAGCTCTACAAGGACTTCACCACGCTGGCCGACCGCAAGCGCGAGATTCTCGACGAGGACCTCCTGGCCCTGCTCCACGAGAGCTTCCACGACGCCCCGGAGGAGTACCACCTGCGGAAGCTCGAGGTCACCTGCGGCAGCGTGCCGGCCCACGCCGGCGTCACCATGACGGGCCCGTGGGGCGGCCAGCGGACGGCGCAGGGCGCCGGCGACGGCCCGATTGCCGCGGCGTTCGCCGCGATCAGCGAGATCATCGAGCGGCCGGTGGAGGTGATCAGCCTCCAGCTGCGCTCGGTGACCCCGGGCCGCGACTCGGTGGGCCAGGTGTTCCTGCAGGTGCGTATCGGCGGGAAGTCGCTCTCGGGGCAGGGCGCCTCGACCGACATCGTGGAGGCCAGCGCCCGGGCCCTCATCCACGCGCTCAACAAGGAGCGCCACGCCGAGCGGCTCGAGGCCACCGCCTACGACGCCACCCAGCACTGGGGGGTCTGATGGGCGGCATCGGGCCGGTGCACGAGACGCTGTCGGGGGCCCAGATCCTCTGCCGCCTGCTCGAGGAGCAGGGGGTGGAGGTCATGTTCGGGTATCCGGGCGGCGCCATCATGCCGCTCTACCACGCCCTGCCCGAGCGGCCCGGGCTCCGCCACATTCTGACCCGGCACGAGCAGGCGGCGGCGCATGCGGCGGACGGCTACGCGCGGGCCAGCGGGCGGCCCGGCGTCTGCATCGCCACCTCGGGGCCCGGGGCCACCAACCTGGTCACCGGCCTCGCCACGGCGCAGATGGACAGCTCGCCGGTGGTGGCCATCACGGGGCAGGTGGCGCGAGCGTTCATCGGCCGCGACGCCTTCCAGGAGACCGACGTCATCGGCATCACCCTCCCGATCACCAAGCACAGCGTGGTGGTGGAGGACATCACCGAGCTGGGGCCCAAGGTGCGCGAGGCGTTCCACATCGCCACCGAGGGGCGGCCCGGCCCGGTGCTGATTGACGTGCCGAAGGACGTGCAGAACCAGAAGGCCGAGTGGGTGCCGCTCCGCGGCAAGGCGGCGGTGCCGGCCGCCGACCGGCGGGCCGGCTTCGAGGCGCCCCCCGGCAGCTTCACGGAGGCGGTGCGGCTGCTGGACCAGGCGGAGCGCCCGCTGCTCATCGTGGGCCGGGGGGTGATCCTTGGGAATGCCTACGCGGAGGTGCGCGCGCTGGCGGAGAAGGTCGGCATGCCCGTGATCACCACCCTGCTCGGCATCAGCGCCTTCCCCGACGGGCACCCGCTCCACCTCGGCATGCCGGGGATGCACGGCGAGGTGCACGTGAACCGGGCCATCCAGCAGGCCGACCTGCTGGTGGCCATCGGCATGCGCTTCGACGACCGGGTGACGGGCAACATCGCCGCCTTCGCGCCCCGGGCGAAGGTGATCCACGTGGACCTGGACCCGGCCGAGATCGGCAAGAACGTGGCGGTGACGGTGGGCCTCGTGGGCGAGGCGCGCGACGTGGCCGCCCGGCTGGCGCAGGCCGTGCGGCCCCGCGACTGCGCGGCCTGGCGGGAGGAGATCGCCGGCTTCCGGCGGGACCGGCGGGACGCCTACCGGGGCGACATGGCCCCCGAGACCATCCTCTCCAGCATCCACGAGGTGACCGGGGGGGACTGCACCATCGTCTCCGACGTGGGGCAGCACCAGATGTGGGTGGCCAAGCTCTACCCCTACCAGCAGCCCAACAGCCACATCACCTCCGGGGGCCTCGGCACCATGGGCTTCGCGGTGCCGGCGGCGATGGGCGTGCACTTCGCCCGGCCGGGGAAGCCGGTGTGGGCCATCAGCGGCGACGGCGGCTTCCAGATGAACATGCAGGAGATCGCCACGATGGTGCAGGAGGGGATCCCGGTGAAGATGGCGATCTTCAACAACGGCTACCTCGGCATGGTGCGGCAGTGGCAGCAGTTCTTCCACGGCCGCCGCTATTCCGCCACGCCGATCTGGAGCCCGGACTACGTGAAGCTGGCGGAGGCGTACGGCATTGCCGGCTACCGGGTGCAGCACAGCGGCCAGGTCGAGGAGGCGGTGGCGCGGGCGCTTCGCGAGCCCGGGCCGGCCCTGGTCGAGTTCCTGATCGAGCAGGAGGCCAACGTGTTCCCCATGATCCCGCCCGGCGGCTCGCTGTCCGAGCCGATCGAGTCCGCGCCCCCCGCAGCCGCCCCGGTCGCATGAGCCAGCCCCTGCCCACCCTGGTGCTCACCGTCGCCCTCGACGACGACCTGCTGACGCTCAACCGCGTCGTCGGGATCATGCGCCGGCACAACCTGGCGGTCGGCGGCCTCGCCGTGGGCCCGGGGCCCAAGGGCGGCCAGAGCCGCCTCACCTGCACCGTGGCGAGCGACCCCGGCGCGGTGGACCGCATGGCCAACGCCCTCCGGAAGACCGTGGGCGTCCGTGACGTCACCACGCTGCCCGAGTCCGCCTGCACCACGCGCGAGCACCTGCTGCTGCGCCTGCGGCACGGGCCGTCACGGCTGTCGGCGCTGCTCGACGTGCTGGCCCTCTATGAAGCCCGGATCCTCGAGGAGACGCCGGAGGAGCTGGTGGTGGAAGCCACCGGGGCGGCGCCGCTCCTCGGGTCGCTGCTGCGGGCGCTCGAACCCTACGGCGTGCTGGCGCAGGTGCGCGGGGGCGCCGTGGCGCTGCCGCGGACCGCCCTCCCGACCGCCGGCCGCGACGTGCCGCCGGTGACCGTCCCGGCGGCCATCCCGGCCTGAGATGACCGACTTCCCTTCCCATTGTCCTGGAGCCTGCTGATGTCCGTCCCCCGGATCTACTACGACCACGACGCCGATCCCCGTCGCCTGACCGACCGCACCTTCGCCATCATCGGGTACGGGAGCCAGGGGCACGCGCACGCCCTCAACCTCAAGGAGAGTGGCGCGAAGGTGATCGTCGGCCTGCGGAAGGGCGGCGCGAGCTGGGCCAAGGCCGAGGCCGCGGGCCTCGACGTGCGCACCGTCGCCGAGGCCGCGAAGGCGGCCGACACCATCATGATGCTGGTGCCCGACCAGGACGGGAAGACGATCTACGACGCGGACGTGGCGGCGGGCCTCACCAAGGGCAAGACGCTGATGTTCGCGCACGGGTTCAACGTGCACTTCGGCGAGATCGTGCCGCCGAAGGACGTCAACGTGTCGCTCATCGCGCCCAAGTCGCCGGGGCACCTGGTGCGGAGCGAGTACGAGGGCGGGCGCGGCGTGCCGGGCCTCGTGGCCATCCACCAGGACGCCACCGGCACCGCGCTCGCCGACGCGCTGGCCTACGCGCGCGGCATCGGCTGCACCCGCGCCGGCGTCATCGAGACCAGCTTCAAGGAAGAGACCGAGACCGACCTCTTCGGCGAGCAGGCGGTGCTCTGCGGCGGCGTGAGCGAGCTCATCAAGGCGGGCTTCGAGACGCTGGTGAAGGCCGGGTACCGCCCCGAGATGGCGTACTTCGAATGCCTGCACGAGCTCAAGCTGATCGTGGACCTGATCAACCGGGGTGGCCTCTCGTTCATGCGCTACTCCATCAGCGACACCGCCGAGTACGGCGACTACACCCGTGGCCCGCGGATCATCACCGACGAGACGAAGCGGGAGATGGAGAAGATTCTGGGCGAGGTGCAGAGCGGGCAGTTCGCCAGGGAATGGCTCGCCGAGCACCGCGCCGGCGGCGCCAACTTCCAGCGCATGCGCCAGCGGGACAAGACCCACCAGATCGAGCAGGTGGGCGCCGAGCTCCGCCGCATGATGCCGTGGACCGAGGAGGGCAAGGCCGCCTCCGCCGCCGCGAAGGCGGGCGACCAGGCGCCGGCGAGGTCCCGGGGATGAGCGGCCGCACCCTCTGCCAGAAGGTCTGGGAGGCGCACCTGGTCGAGGAGCCGGCCGATGGGCCGGCCTTGATCTACATCGACCTGCACCTGGTCCACGAGGTGACGAGCCCGCAGGCCTTCGAGGGCCTGCGGCTCGCGGGGCGCGCCGTGCGGCGCCCCGACCTGACGCTGGCCACGGTGGACCACAACGTGCCAACCACGGATCGCAGCCTGCCCATCGCCGACGAGGTGTCGCGGCGGCAGGTGGAGCTGCTGGTGGAGAACGCCCACGCGTACGGGATCGAGCTCCACGACCTGCACGACCCGGGGCAGGGCATCGTGCACGTGATCGGCCCCGAGCTGGGCGTCACCCAGCCGGGGATGACCATCGTCTGCGGCGATTCCCACACCTCGACGCACGGCGCCTTCGGCGCGCTCGCCTTCGGCATCGGGACCAGCGAGGTGGAGCACGTGCTGGCCACGCAGACGGTGCGCTTCGCCCGGCCCCGGACGCTCGAGGCGCGCTACGTGGGGTTTCCGCCCGCAGGCGTCACCGCGAAGGACCTGATCCTCGCCTTCATCGGCCGGGTGGGCACGGCCGGTGCCGCGGGGTACGTGGTGGAGTACACCGGGCCGGCGGTGCGCGCGCTCTCCATGGAAGGGCGCATGACGATGTGCAACATGTCCATCGAGGCGGGAGCCCGCGCCGGGCTCATCGCGCCTGATGAGACCACTTTTGCCTACCTGATGGACCGGCCCCGGGCCCCCACGGGGAAGGCGTGGACCGCGGCCGTGGATCGCTGGAGCCTGCTGGTGAGCGACCCGGATGCGAAGTACGACCGGGTGGTCGAGATCGACGCGGCGGCGATCGTCCCGCAGGTCACCTGGGGCACCAACCCCGGCATGGTGGCGGGGATCGACGGCCGGGTGCCGGATCCGGCGGCCTCGGCCACGCCGGCCGAGCGGGAGGCGGCCACGCGCGCGCTCAGCTACATGGGACTCGCGGCAGGCACGCCGCTTGAGGGACTGAAGATCGACCGGGTGTTCATCGGCAGCTGCACCAACGCGCGCATCGAGGACCTGCGTGAGGCGGCCCGCGTGGCCCGCGGGCGCACCGTGGCCCCGGGTGTCCGTGCCATGGTGGTGCCCGGCTCCATGCGGGTGAAGGCCCAGGCGGAGAAGGAGGGCCTCGACCGCGTCTTCACCGAGGCCGGCTTCGAGTGGCGGAACGCGGGCTGTTCCATGTGCCTCGGCATGAACCCCGACATCCTGGCCAGCGGCGAGCGCTGCGCCGCCACCAGCAACCGCAACTTCGAGGGCCGGCAGGGAAAGGGCGGGCGGACCCACCTGATGAGCCCCGCCATGGCCGCCGCCGCCGCCGTGACCGGCGCCCTCACCGACGTGCGCCGGCTGGAGCCGGCGGCCGTCCGGACCCCGTCCGCCGCGACGCCCTGAGCCCATGCGCGCCTTCACCAGCCATACCGGCGTCACGGCCGCGCTCCCGCGCGTCAACGTGGACACCGACCAGATCATTCCCAAGCAGTTCCTGAAGCGCGTGGAGCGGACGGGGTTCGGGCCGGCCCTGTTCTTCGACTGGCGCTACCAGGCGGACGGGTCGCCCAATCCCGGCTTCGAGCTGAACCAGCCGAAGGCGGTGGGCGCCTCGATCCTGCTGACCGGCCCCAACTTCGGCTGCGGCTCCTCCCGGGAGCACGCCCCCTGGGCGCTCGGCGAGTACGGCTTCCGCGCCATCCTGGCGGAGTCCTTCGCGGACATCTTCGATGCCAACTGCACCCAGAACGGCATCGTGCCGGTGCGGCTGCCGGCGGCGCAAATGACGGAGCTCTTCCGCCGCTACGAGCTGGCCGAGGGGCCCTATGAACTCACGGTGAGCCTCGAGACCCTGACGGTCTCCGACCGGGCCGGCTTCTCCGCCGGCTTCACGCTCGATGCCTACCGCCGCGACTCGCTGCTGGCGGGGCTCGACGAGATCGGCCGCACCCTGCAGCTCGACGGCAAGATCGCCGCGTACGAGCGGCGCCGCGCCACCCTCCTCGCCCGCCAGGCCGAATGACCACCCGCTCCATCGCCGTCCTCCCCGGGGACGGCATCGGCCCGGAGGTGACCCGGGCCGCCCTCCGCGTGCTCGCCGCCGTCGCGAGGCAGGATGGCCTCACTTTCGAGATTGCCGAGCACCCGATGGGTGGCGTGGCCGTGCACCAGCACGGGGATCCCTTCCCCGCAGCCACCCGCGCGGCCGTGCTCAAGGCGGACGCCGTGCTGCTCGGCGCCGTCGGCGATCCTTCGCTCGACAGCGCCCCCCGCGCCCGGAAACCCGAGACCGGCCTGCTGGCACTCCGCGCCGCGCTCGGCGTCTACGCCAACCTGCGCCCGGTGGCCGTGCACCCGGCCCTCACCGCGCACAGCCCGCTCCGGCCCGAACGCCTCACGGGGGTGGACCTCGTGATCTTCCGGGAGCTCACCGGCGGCCTCTACTACGGCGAGCCGCGTGGCAACGACGGGCAGGCGGCAGTGAACACCCTCCGCTACACCAAGCCGGAGGTGGAGCGCATCGCGCGGCTCGGCTTTGCGGCGGCGCGGGGGCGGCGGAAGAAGGTGCTCTCGGTGGACAAGGCCAACGTGCTCGAGACCTCGCAGCTCTGGCGCGCCACCGTCATCGAGGTGGCACGGGAGTTCCCGGATGTCCAGCTCGAGCACATCTACGTGGACTACGCCGCCATGCGGCTGGTGAGCGACCCGGCCTCGATCGACATCCTGCTCACCGAGAACATGTTCGGCGACATCCTGAGTGACGAGGCCGCCGTCCTCGTCGGGTCGCTCGGCCTCCTTCCCTCGGCGTCGCTCGGCAGCGGCGCCGGGCTCTTCGAGCCCATCCACGGCTCGGCGCCCACCATCGCCGGTCAGGACGTGGCCAATCCCATCGGCACCATCCTCAGCGTGGCCATGCTGCTCCGCCACGGCCTCGACCTCCCGGCGCCGGCCGCGCGCATCGAGGCAGCCGTGTCGCGCGCGCTCGCCGGCGGAGCCCGCACCCGCGACATTGCGCTGCCTGGCGAGACGGTGCTCAGCACTACGGGCATGACGGATTGCATCGTGGGACTGGTGTAGGGCTGGGCTCGGCGCGTTGGTTCACCGCAGAGGCGCGGAGGGCCGCAGAGGACCTGCGCTCGGAGAGGGAGAAGTTCTTCGGGTGAGTGTGGTGAATTGAGGGTTGTTTGGCAGCACGGGTCGGGAATGGTGCCGAACCCGAACGAACACCCACAAGAACA
>JBGAOL010000434.1:0-2962 GCA_044221825.1 Gemmatimonadales bacterium | reverse complement strand
CAGGAGCGTCAGGGTCTGCAGGGGGCCGCGCAGGTCGTGGGCCATCCCCCGGGCGAGGGAGGCGATGACCTGGGCGCGGTCGGCACGGAGGAGGAGTTCCTCGAACTGCGGAGACGACACCTGCGCCGAGGGGTTCGGCTGGGCGGTGACGGTCACGGCTGTGTTCTCCCGGGGGGATGGAAGGTTAACCCGCCTCCCCGGACCCGTAAAGCGCCGCGACCGGCTCAGCGCCGGGTGATCCAGACCCCGTCGATGATCGGGTCGGCCAGGTGCCGGCGCTGGATCACGTCGAGCATGCTGGCGGTCACGGTGGCGCCCTTGGCCAGCAGCTTGATCCCCGAGCTGGTGGAGAGGTCCGCTGCCAGCACCATGCCCTCATGCAGCTGGTCCACGCCCACCTGCACCCGGCTGGTGCGCCACTCGCTGCGGGGCCGGTCGAGCACGATCGACTCGACATGCACCACGGCGAGCGGGTCGTACCAGGTTCCGCTGTGCTCCTTGAGCACCTCGATCGCGGCATCGGGCGCGAGGCCGCCGCGGCGGCCGTCCCCGTCGACAAGGCGGTAGAAGTCGGTGGCGATGCGGAGGATCCGGGCGCGGAGCGGGATCTGTCCCGAGACGAAGTGATTGGGCATCCCGGTGCCGTCCCAGTTCTCGAACATCCCCCCGATCAGCTCCGCCGCGCCGCGCAGCCGCGCCACCTGCTCCAGCAGCGAGGCGGTCACCACCGCGTAGTGCCAGTCGGGCTGCGCCGGGGCGCCCAGGGCGTGGTGCGCCGCGTCCACCACCTTGCCCACCTCGTGCAGCTGCGCGGCGAGATCCAGGTCGGCCAGCAGCTCGATCGGCACCTCGAACCGCTCCCCGACCTGGCGGGAGAGGGCGGTCAGGCGCTTGCCCCGGTCGGCGGCGCCCGGGAGCCCGAGGTCCACCAGGTGGATCAGCAGGTGCAGCAGGCCGTCGAAGCTGTCGCCCAGCTCGCCGTGCAATCGCTCCAGCTCGGACTTCCCGTGGCGCAGCTCGTCCTGCAGCCGCTTGATCCGCAGGCTGGCGCGCACCCGGGCGATGAGCTCGGGGATCTCGATCGGCTTGGTGAGGTAGTCGTCCACCCCGAGGTTGAGGCCGCGCACCTTGAGGCTGGTGTCGGAGAATCCCGAGAGCACCACGAACAGGCAGCCCTCGAGCGCGGGCTCCTGCTTGACGCGCTGGCAGAACTCGAAGCCGTCCATCTCCGGCATCATGTAGTCGGAGATGATCAGGTCGGGGAGGATTTCGCGGGCCCGCGCCAGGCCGTCCTTGCCGTGGATCGCCGTGGCCACGCGGAGGGCGGGCTCGTGCTCCAGCACCGCCTTGAAGTGGGCCAGGGTGGTCGGGTCGTCGTCGACCAGGAGGATGGTGCTGACGAGGCTGCTCATGGCGCGTACGCCGCCCCGCCGGACGAATCCGGGACATAGCCCGCCGCCAGGGTGTCCGTCGGGAAGCCGAGGGTGTCGGCGGCGGTGACCGGGGGCAGCAGCATCGTCACCGTCACCCGGCGGTTGCTGTCGGCCTCCGGATGCTCCGGGTCGCGCAGCTTGCGGTCGGCCCACCCGCGCACCTGCTGGATCTGGGCGTCGTTGAGCCCGCCGGCCTGCATGATCCGCCGGGCGGCGTTGGCCCGGTCCACGCTGAGCTCCCAGTTGCTGTAGCCGTCGGCGCGGTGGAACGGCCGGGCGTCGGTGTGCCCCTCGATCACGACGGCGTTGGGCATGCCGCCCAGTTTCTTGCCGAGCAGCTCGAGCAGTGCCCCGCCCGCCGCCTTGGGGGTGGCGCTGCCCAGCTCGAAGAAGACCCCGGTGGAGTCCTCCAGCAGCTGGATCCGGAGCCCCTCCTCGGTGATCTCCACCTCGACGTGGTCGGCGATCTCCGCCAGGGCCGGGGTCTCGCGGATCTCCTGCTTGATCTGCTCGGCCACGAAGCGCAGCCGGTCCCGCCGCAGGTCGATCACCTGCTGCGCGGTCATGGGGCGCGGGCTCTGGGTCTGGGCGCCCTCGCCGGGCATGATGGAGCTGCCGAACTCGTCGGCCCGGCCCAGTGGGTCCTGGAAATAGCCGGCGATCGCGGATTTGACGTCGCTCGACTGGTTCACCAGCCACAGGACCAGGAACATGGCGAACATGGCCGTCATGAAGTCGGCGAAGGCCACCTTCCAGGCGCCGCCATGGTGGCCGTGCCCGTGGCCCTTCTTCTTGACGATGATGATCGGCTGCTCGCGCGCCTTGTTCACGGGCTACTTCCCGGCCTTGGCCGCCTGCTTGCAGGACGATTCCATCTCCTGGAAGGTGGGACGGGCGGTGGAGTAGATCGCGCGGCGGGCGAACTCGACGGCCACGATGGGCGCGAAGCCCTTGGCGAAGGCCACGACGCTCGCCTTGAAGAAGGCGAAGAAGCGGCTCTCCTCCGAGTTGGCGCCCTCGATCGCCCCCGACATCGGGGCGATGAATCCGTAGGCCATGTACACGCCGAGGAAGGTGCCGGTGAGGGCGGCGGCGACGTGCTCGCCGATCTGCTCCACCGGCCCCGAGATGGCGCCCATGGTGATGACGATGCCGAGCACCGCCGCCACGATGCCGATGCCGGGCAGGGCATCGCCCACCTTCTGCAGCGCGGCGGCGGGCTTGGCCGCCTCCTCGTGGTGCACGTCCATCTCGGCGTCCATCAGGGCGTCGAGGTCGTGCGGCGGCACGCTGCCCACGAGCACCAGCCGGAGGGAGTCGCACAGGAACTCCATCGCGTGGTGCTCGTGCAGCACCTTGGGGTACTTCTTGCAGATGGCGCTCTTCTCGGGGTCCTCGATATGCGACTCGATCGCCACCAGGCCGTCCTTGCGGGCGATCTGGAACAGCTCGTAGAGCATCCGCAGCGCGTCGAGGTAGAGGTCCTTGGTGAAGCGATTGCCCTTGAAGACCACCGCCAGCTTGGCCCC
>JBGAOL010000433.1:0-2972 GCA_044221825.1 Gemmatimonadales bacterium | reverse complement strand
CGGCGAGTGAGCGGGGACAGCGCAGGGTGCCGTGGACGATGATCATGTGGCTGGAGGCCCGGGTGCGGGCGCACCCCTGAGGAATGCCGTACGCCGCCGGGAGGGAGCCCGTCGGCTTCCTGAAAGTTAGCCGGCCAGGGCAGGCGCGCCAGGAGCGGCAGCGCCGCGCCCAGCGTCAGGAACTCGCGGCGGGAAGGGGTCGCGGTCATCGGTGCCACCGGCTGGGGCCAGGGAGGGGCGGGGAGACTGGCGGAAGCTGCCGTGCCACGGCGCGCGCCGCAAGCGAGCGCGGGGTCAGTCGGTGCCGAAATCCTCGAGCAGGATATCGTCGTCGCCGTAGAGCTCGAAGCGGTGCGCAATGCCGAGCCGCGCCAGCGTGGCCGAGAGCCGGCGGCAGCCCGCGGACACCTGCGCCAGCGACTCGCCGTCCGCCCGGCAGAGGTACTCGCCGTCCGAGATCCGCTCGAGCGTCGCGTGCACGCCGGCGAGCTCCACCTTGAGGTAACTGCCGCCGGTGTAGTGCGCGGAATCCCGCGTGGCTACTGCGAGGCCCGCTACCGCCAGCTCCACGCCAAGGTCGGCGAGTGAGCGGGGACAGCGCAGGGTGCCGTGGACGATGATCATGTGGCTGGAGGCCCGGGTGCGGGCGCACCCCTGAGGAATGCCGTACGCCGCCGGGAGGGAGCCCGTCGGCTTCCTGAAAGTTAGCCGGCCAGGCTGCTCCGTGCCCCGCGCCGGTGCAGCTCGCCAAAGTAGAGCGCCAGCCCCAGCACCAGCCCCATCCAGAGCACGGCGCCGAACGGCTGCAGCGGCGGCCGGTCGGCGCGCGCGGGGAGCAGCCAGCGGAGGAGGAGCAGTGTGGTCTCGCTGAGCGCCAGGCCCACCCCCAGGCTGCCCACGAGCGTCCGGGTGAGTGGCCGGAGCAGCCCCGCCACCCCGCCGAGGCCCGCGCCCAGCACCAGGATCCCGACGCTCGCCTCGGGCGAGCCGATGAGGCGCGGCTGCTGCGGGGTTACCGGCAGCCGGCCCGGGAGCACCGAAAGCAGGAGCGGCAGGCTCCCGAGGGCGATGCCACGCGCCACGCCCCACGCGATGTCGCCCCACGGGTCGCGCGGGGGCGGGGGAGCCTCGGCGGGGGCCGGCGCCGGTCCACGTGGCGGGGTGGGAGGCGCGGTCATACGCCGGGCAGCAGCGCGCTCCAGCGGAGCGTGGTTCGGCGCACCGGATGGCCACCCGCCACGCCGGCCACAACCTCCGCCGGCTCCACGCCGTGCGGGAGCGTGAGCCACAGGATCACGTGCCCTTCGCCAGTGCGGAGGCGCGCGCCGCCGGTCCCGAACGCCACCACGCACGGCGGCAGCGAGTCCCACCGCATCGGCAGCTCCAGCTGGGTGAGGAGCGGCCGGGGTGTCGGGACCTCCCCGCGGAGGCGGCGGTGCCACGGGGGCGAGTCGAGCAGCGCAGGGGAAAGGAGCGACGGTTCCCCGAACGCCGAGAGCCGCTCCACCACGCGCTCGAGCAGCGCCGCCGCCGCATCGTCCCAGGCGTCGCCGTGATCGTCGAAGTCGGTGAAGCCGGCGGCCGCGAAGCACGCATCCGCGTTGACGGGCGCGGGCCAGAGCGCCACGACGCGGCCGTCGGCGACTGCGAGTGCGGGAGGGAGCGGGGGCTCCACCTCCGACCAGTGGATGTCGAATCGCATGGGGAGTGGGGGACTGCAGGAAATCGACGCGCCGGATGCGCCACGCGCAAGGGCGGGCAGGGCGCTGATCAGGGCGCGCCGGCCCCGGGATTCGTCGGCGGGTGGCGAGCCACTTCCTCGGCGCCCTCCTCGCAGAGTCCGCAGAGCCGCGCCTCCATGTATGCCGAGGGCAGCGGGCCCTCCTCGTCACACCGACGGCAGTCGAGCAGGGTGCCGAGGTGTTCCCCCCGTGTCGCCTCGTGCAGCACCCACGGCCGCACCTGCCACGGCGGGTCGTGCCGCACGTGCTGCCCGTGCCCGCACTCGAGCTCGGCCACCCAGTGGCGCTCGTCGTCCTGATGGAAGCCCGTGATGCGTCGCTGCATGCCTCAACTGACCGGCACGATGGCCCGCCCGCAAGGGCAGGCGCAGAACCGGACCCCTCAGGGCGCGGCGTCGGGATGCCGGTACAGCACCCGCGGCGTCGCCTCGAACGCCGGCTCCATGATCTCGATGTACCAGCTCGCGCCCACCCCGAAGTGCCGCTCCAGCGCCCCGAACAGCGCCTCGAAGCCGGCGTCCTCCTCCGTCACCTCCACCACCGTGGGGCCCGCCAGCTCAAAGGCCACGCAGATGGCGTCGGTGACGCCGAGGTCGCGCTTGTACGCGGCGATCAGCCGCACGTCGGCCCACCGGGCCTGGTGGCGCCCGCCGGCCGCGTCGGCAATCGTGAACCCCTCGTCGTCGAGCGTCAGCCGGAGCCCGCCGGCTTCATCGCTCATGCCGCGAACCCGAGGCACCGCACCAGTTCGGCCGCCAGGTAGAGCCCGACTCCGTAGACGGTGTGCGTGCCCACGCTCTTGAGCCGCGCGGCCCACGGCGAGGGCGCCTTCGACGATGCCACACCGAGCCCGAGCGCCGGCTGCAGCACGAAGAGCGGCATCACCACCGTCGCCACGCCGAACGCCACGGCCGGCAGCAGCGTCGGTGCCGCGAGCCACTCCGCCGAGACGAGCCCCACGAAGAGCACCGCGAGCCCAACCCCGATCCCATAGTGTGCCGCCCACCCCGTCACGCACTCCCCGGCCTTCGGCGCGGCGGCCCCGATGCTCCGGTGCACCAGCGTCCCGCCGGGCAAGTGCAGCACCCAGCGGCCGAGCAGGCAATAGTTGAGCGAGGGAATGCGGAAGCCTTGCTTGAGCAGCAGCGCCCAGAGGTCAATGCCCGCCGTGGCGGCGACGCCGATCAGCGCGGCGACGAGGAACAGGCGGGGATCGTGGAACATGCGCAC
>JBGAOL010000432.1:0-3020 GCA_044221825.1 Gemmatimonadales bacterium | reverse complement strand
GCTCCTCGGCGCCTGCGGCGGCGGCGGCCCCGACAAGTCCTTCGGCTCCACGCCCACCCGTCCCCTCCTTCCCGAGTCCTGGCGCCCGAGCGGCCGCGCGGCGGCCGGCGACGTGCTGGTGCACCTCTTCGAGTGGCCCTGGCCCGACATCGCCACGGAGTGCGAGCAGGTGCTCGGCCCCGCCGGCGTGGCGCTGGTGCAGGTCTCGCCGCCGCAGGAGCACAGCATCACGCCCAGCCACGACTGGAGCGAGCGCTACCAGCCCGTCAGCTACAGCCTGGCGAAGAGCCGGTCCGGCACGGAGGCGCAGTTCGTGGACATGGTGACGCGCTGCCAGGCCGCGGGCGTGGGCATCGTGGTGGACGCGGTCATCAACCACATGACCAACTTCCCGAGCCCCGGCACCGGGAGCGCGGGCACCGCCTACAGCCGCAAGGACTATCCCGGCCTCTGGACCAGCGCCGACTTCCACCCGGGCTGCGGCATCAGCAACTACGGCAACGCCGCCGAGGTGCAGGACTGCGACCTCTTCGGCCTGCCGGACCTGAACACCGGCCTCGCCTCGGTGCGGCAGCGGCTGGCGCAGTACCTCATTGACCTGGCCCACCTCGGCGTGGCCGGGTACCGCATCGACGCCGCCAAGCACATCCAGCAGGTGGAGCTGGACAGCATCATGGGGATCGTCAACACCACGCTGGCCGGTGAGGGGAAGCCGCGCCCCTACCTCTTCCTCGAGGTGTCCGGCTCCCCCGGCGAGGCGCTGCAGGAGCACCACTACTACGGCGTGGGGTACGCCAGCGGCGGGGCGGCCGACATCACCGAGTTCACGTTCACGGGCGTGGCCAGCAAGTTCATGAACCTGAACGGCGAGCGGATCTCCGACCTGAACCCGACGGGCCCCGCCGGCCACCAGTTCTCCGAGACCGCGTGGGGGATCATGCCCTCGGCCAAGGCGCTGGTGTTCCTGCAGAACCACGACACGCAGCGGAACTGCAGCATGGGCTACCAGAGCGGCGACCGCTTCCGCCTGGCCAACGTCTGGATGCTGGCGCAGCCGTACGGCTTCCCCTCGGTGCTCTCCGGGTACGCCTTCAACTGCCCCGGCGGCACCTCCATGGGGCCGGTATCCGACGGGCAGGGCTGGACGCTCCCGGTCACCTGTGCCGCCAGCTTCGAGGCGGCGCAGGTGGGGCAGTGGACCTGCGAGCACCGCGACCCGTCGGTGCGCATGATGGTCGGGTTCCGGAAGCTCGCGGCCGGGAAGCCGGTCACCAACTGGTGGGACGACGGCCTCGACGCCATCGCCTTCGGGCGGGGCAGCGTCGGGTTCGTGGCCATCAACGGCAACGCCACGGCGCTCACCGACACGCTGGCCACGAGCCTTCCCGCCGGCGACTACTGCGACCTGCTCACCGGCGGCAAGGTGGGCAACGCCTGCGCCGGCACCACGCTCACCGTGGACCCGGCGGGCGCCCTCCCCGTGGACCTGGCGCCGCGCACCGCGGTGGCCATCGACACGGCCACCAAGCTCTGATCCTGTCCTCACGACCGGGCGCGCCGCCCCGCGGCGTCTCCCGCTGGAGGTTGTCCCTGATGCGCACGTCCCTGTCCGCCCTGGCCACTGCCCTCGTGCTCGCTGCCACGCCGCCCGCCGCCTCTGCGCAGGTGCTCGCTCCCGACACGTCGTGGGTGCGCCGGGCCGTGCTGTATGAGGTATTCACCAGCCACTTCTCGCCGGCCGGGAACTTCCGCGGGGTGCAGGCGGGGCTCGACCGCATCCAGGCCACCGGCGCCACCACCGTGTGGCTCATGCCCATCCATCCCATTGGCGTCGCGGGGCGGAAGGGCACGCTCGGCTCGCCCTACGCCGCGCGCGACTTCCGCGGCATCAACCCGGCCTTCGGCACCGCGGACGACTTCCGCGCCCTGGTGAAGTCCATCCACGCCCGTGGCATGAAGGTGATCCTCGACTGGGTGCCCGACCACACCTCGCCCGACCACCCCTGGATCACCCAGCACCCCGACTGGTACTTCCGCGACTCCGCCGGCGTCCCGATGGTCCCGCGCGACGGCAACGGCCAGCTCACCGACTGGACCGACGTCCGCCAGCTCGACTACGGCAACCCGGCGCTCCGCCGCGAGATGATCGCCATCATGCGCTGGTGGATCCAGGAGTTCGGCATCGACGGCTACCGGGTGGACGTCGCCGGCTTCATTCCCTACGGCTTCTTCACCGAGGCGCTGCCCCAGGTCCGCGCCGCGCGCCCCGAGCCCATCCTGCTGCTGGCCGAGTGGGGCGACCTCGAGCTGCATCGCCGGGGCTTCGACCTTACGTACAGCTGGGACGCCTACAAGCGCCTCAAGGCCGTGTGGAAGGGCGAGGTTTCGGCGGCCGAGTACGTGCGGGCGGAAGTGCAGGAAGCGAGGGAGATGCCGGCGGGCGGCATGCGCATGCGCTTCACCACCAACCACGACGAGACGGCCTGGGACGACACCCCCGTCAAGATCTTCGGCGCCGGCGCGCGCGCCGCCTTCGTGGCCGCCGTGGCCATGCCGGGCCGGCCGCTGCTCTACAACGGGCAGGAGGTGGAGTACGCCCAGAAGGTGCCGCTGTTCGAGCCGGTGCGGGTCAACTGGGACCAGCCGCACGCCCGGGAGGCGCGGGCCTTCTACGCCAAGGTGCTGGGGATCGTCACCAGCGAGCCGGGGTTCCTGACCGGAACGCTGGCCGAGGTGATGACCAGCGCCCCGACCGACGTGATCGCCTTCCGCCGGGGGGAGCTGGTGGTGCTGGTCAACACCCGGGACCGGGCCGTGACCGCCACCCTCACCGGCACCGACCTCGGCAGCAGCCGGGACCTGCTCTCGGGCCGGGAGGTGCGGGGGAGCCGGATCACGCTGCCGCCCTTTGCGGCGATGATCCTCAAGCGGGCGGGGCAATGAGCCTCGGCCGCGGGTTGGCGCGCGCCACGGGGCACCTGGGCCTCGTGGCGGGGCTTCTCGCCGTCCCGGGCGTCCTC
>JBGAOL010000431.1:0-3037 GCA_044221825.1 Gemmatimonadales bacterium | reverse complement strand
GCCGACGGCTCCATTCTCCGGCGCTACCGCGAGGCCATCGTGGCACACCACCGCCTGGCCCGCCCCGTGAAGGTGGCCGTGGACTGCGGCAACGGCGTGGCGAGCCTCATCGCGGTGGAGACGCTCGAGGCCCTGGGCTGCGAGGTGGTCCCGCTCTTCTGCGAGTCCGACGGCACCTTCCCCAACCACCACCCCGACCCCACCGTCCTCGAGAACCTCGTCGACCTCCAGGCAGCCGTCCGCCGCAGCGGCGCCGAGCTCGGCATCGCGTTCGACGGCGACGCCGACCGCATCGGCGCCGTGGACGAGGCCGGCGGGGTCGTCTTCGGCGACCAGCTGCTGGTGCTCTACGGCCGCGACGCCGTGCGCCGCTTCGGCCCGGGCGTGCCGGTGATCTTCGACGTGAAGTGCTCCGAGGTCCTGCCGCAGGCGCTCACGGCCGCGGGGGCGCGCCCAGAGATGTGGCGCACCGGGCACTCGCTGATCAAGGCGCGGATGAAGGAGCTCCAGAGCCCCCTCGCCGGCGAGATGAGCGGCCACATGTTCTTCGGCGGCGACTGGTACGGCTTCGACGACGCGCTCTTCGCCGCCGCCCGGCTCCTCGAGATCGTGGCGGCGGGGCGGGGCGGGCTGGCCCCGCTCCTCGCCGACCTCCCGGCCACGCATGCCACGCCCGAGCTGCGCGTGGACTGCCCCGAGGAGAAGAAGTTCCCCGTGGTGGCCGAGGCGGCGGCGTACTTTGCGGCCCGGTATCCGGTCAACACCATCGACGGGGTCCGCATGACCTTCCCCAAGGGCTGGGGCCTCGTGCGCGCCTCCAACACCCAACCCATCCTGGTCCTCCGCTTCGAGGCCACCGACCCCGCTGCCCTCGCCGCGTATCAGGCCGAGGTCATGGGCTGGGTGGAGGCGCGGATCGCCGCCGCCTAGCGGCCTGCTGGCTTCCGCCCCGGCCGCCGTTACCTTCTCCGCATGTCCCAGCGCGGCCTCCGCATCACCCTCGCCGTGGTCTTCGCGGTCCTGCTCCTCTTCGCGGGGCGCTGGGCCGCCGGCCTCGCGGCCGATCGCTGGTGGGCGGCATCCCTCTCTCCCGCCGCGGCCGAGTTCGTCACCGACTGGGCGGTGCTGCGGCTGGCCCTCGAGCTGGCGGGCATTCTCCTGGCCTCCGCCTGGTTCGTCGGCAACCTGCTGGTGGTCTACCGCGCCATTGGCTCGGTTCAGGTGCACCGCCGCCTCGCGAACCTCGAGATCCGTGAGGCCGTGAACCTGCAGGCCCTCGCCGCGCTGAGCGTGGCGGGCGGGCTATTCCTGGGACTCGTCACCGGGCGCGGCACCGGGCGCTGGACGGCCGACGTGGTGCTGGCCTGGTCCGGTTTCCAGATGGGCGAGGTGGAGCCGTTCCTCGGTCGCGACGTGGGCTACTACCTGGCCGAGCTGCCGCTGTGGCGGAAGCTGCACGGCTTCGCCCTACTCCTGCTCCTGCTCGCGCTCGGCGGGGCGGCCATCCTCTACGCCCTGATCGGCGCCATGCGCTGGCTGGACCGCCGTCTGGCCCTGAACGACCATGCCCGCATGCACCTCGGCGCCCTGCTCGTGCTGCTCGGGCTGGTGCTGGCGTGGGGCTACGCGCGGGAGCCGGCCGAGCTGGTGGCGGGTGTCATCGGCACGGTGCACACCGGGCTCTTCGGGTTCCGCACCACGGTGGCGTTTGTGCTCACGGGACTGGCCCTTGGCACGGCCATCCTGAGCGCGCTCTGGGCGGTGCGCGGGCGGCACACGCTGGTGCTCAGTTCCTGGCTCGTGCTCGGGGCCGCCTCCCTGCTCGGCCACCACATCATCCCCGCGCTCATCGGCACCTCGCCCAGCTCCACCCTGGAGCCGTCGGTCCGCCGCAAGCTCGACCAGCTGGCGTACGGCATGGTGACGCTGCGCGACTCGACCCTTACGCGACAGGCCGAGCCCGCCGCCCCTCCCGCCCCCTTCGCCGTCTGGCAGCCCACGCTCGCCGCCGATGCCATCCCCGGCGATTCCGGCCGCATCGTGGCCGTCGATCGCGCCGTCCTGCCGATTGGCGGCCGGCAGCGGCCCGGCTGGCTGGTGGTGCGGGTACAGGCCGGCGAGGGCGCCCAGGTGGCGGCCCTCCTCGACGACCGGACCACCGGGGACGGTCACCCCGTCGCATACACCGACCCCGACAGCCTGCGCTCGGCCGCCGGGCTGCCGGAGCTCCACCTGCCGCGCCGCGGCCTCTGGCCCGGGGTCCGGGGCACCGTGGTGGACACCGTGCCCGGGGGAGTGAGGGTCGGCACCGGCCTCCGGCGGCTGGCACTCGCGTGGGCGCTCCAGTCAGGCGACCTGCTCGAGCCCGAGGTAGCCGAGCGCTACGCCTACTGGTACCTCGATCCCGTGGAGCGCCTCCGGCGCCTCGCCCCGTACGTGGCCTGGGGCACCCCGACCCCGCGGCTGCTCGACGGCGAGTTGCTCTGGGTAGTGGACGGCTACCTGCCGAGCTTCACCTTCCCGGCGTCCACCCGCATCCGCTATCACGGTGAGTGGGTCGGCGCGCTCCGGGCCGGGTTCCTCGGTGTCATCCGGGGCGAGTCGGGCACCACGGCCATCTACCTCCGTCATGGCTCCGACGAGCTGGCCAAGGAGTGGCAGGCCCTCTTCCCGGGGATCATCCAGCCGGCCTCCGCGATCCCGCCGGACGTGCTGCGCTCGCTGGCCTATCCGCGCGAGGCCCTCGAGGCGCAGGTTCGCGTCCTCGGCCAGCCGCACTGGGGCCTCGGCGAGCCGGTTGGCCACAGCGACCAGGTCACCGGCGAGGCGCCGCCGGAGGCGTCCCTCTGGGAGGCCGACACCTCCGGGGTGGAGCAGGTGGTGCCGTTCCAGCGCCCGCCCCAGCGCTTCGTTTCCGCAGTGGCGCGTGCCCGGTCTACCGACGGCTGGGCCATGCTCACCGTGCTGCGCGTGGACAGCCTCCTCGCGCTTCCCGATCCGGCGGCGCTCCAGACCCGCTGGGGCCGCTTCCCCACCT
>JBGAOL010000430.1:0-3125 GCA_044221825.1 Gemmatimonadales bacterium | reverse complement strand
CTCCGCGCGGAAGCGGTGCGCCAGGGGGTGCGGGTGTACGAGCGGTCAGTGGTGCGCGCCATCGAGGAGGAGGGGGGGAAGCTCCGGGTGCGGAGCGCTGCCGGTGGGTCGCTCCTGGCGGGACACGTGGTGCTGGCCACCAGCGCCTACACCCACCACCTGCTGCCGGGCGTGCTGCACCGCTTCATCCCGCTCTACGATTACATCATGGTGAGCGAGAAGCTGAGCGCCGCCCAGTGGGAGGTGCTCGGCTGGAGGAACCGGCAGGGCATCACCGACGGCCGCACCTTCTTCAACTACTACCGGCCAACCGCCGACGGCCGCGTGCTCTGGGGCACCAGCGAGGCCGCCTACCACGGCCACAACCGCGTGGACCCGGGCTGCGACCACTCGCCGAGCCACTATGCCTCACTCGAGGCCAGCTGGAAGCGTCACTTCCCCGATGCGGCGGACCTCCGCTGGGAGTACAAGTGGGGTGGTGCCATCTGCTCCACGACGCGCCTCACGCCGTTCTTCGGCAGCGCCTACGGCAAGCGCCTCTCCTACGGCCTCGGCTTCACCGGCCACGGCCTCGGCAGCACCCGCATCGCCGGGCGCATCCTGGCCCACCTGGCCCTGAACCGCCCCGGCGACGTGCTTTCCCTCCCGCTCGTGACCCAGCCGCCCTTCCCATATCCGCCGGAGCCGATCCGTGGCTGGGCGGTCAACGCGGTGACGCGCGCGCTCCGCCAGGTAGACGAGGGCCGGCCGCCCAGCCTCATGCTCCGGGCGCTGGACCGGCTCGGGATCGGGTTTTCGTCATAGGCGTCTGGTGAGAGAAACGCTCCACGTGCACCCGCAGCGGCGGAGCTACGCTCCGCCGACTGGATCTTCAGGATCGGGCACGATGGCAGAGTCCGAGTCGGCGGAGCGTCGCTCCACCGCTACGTCTTGGCGAACGCGGCGGGGCTCGTCCTGAGACGAGCCCCGCTGTTCACGTGCAGGTCCTCTGCGTCTCCGCGCCTCTGCGGTGAACCGCCTGAGCGCTCAGCTCACCCTTCGACGCGCGTCAAGGCCGCATCGAGCGCCTCGAGCGCGAAGTCCACGTCCGCCGCGGTGAGGCACATGGGGGGCTTGATGCGGAGGGTGTTGCCGTCCAGGCCGCCCTTCCCGATCAGGATGCCGAATTCGCGCAGGTGCTCCATGATGGCCAGCGCCTCCTCCTTGGCCGGCGCCTTGGTGCCCCGGTCCTTGACCAGTTCCACGCCGAGCATGAGGCCCCGGCCGCGGACGTCGCCGATGAGGCGATGACGGCGCTGCAGGTCCTCGAGCCCCGCCTTGAAGCGGCCGCCGATGAGCTTGGCCTTGCCCTGGATCCCCTCGTCGTCGATCACCTGCAGCGTGGCGAGGCCGGCGGCCATGCTGATGGGGTTGCCGCCGAAGGTGTTGAAGTGGATGCGCTGCGTCAGCTTCTCGGCGATCTCCCGCCGGGTGGTGACGGCCGCGAGCGGCGCCCCGTTGCCGATGCCCTTGGCCATGGTGACGATGTCGGGCACCACGCCGTAGTTCTGGAAGCCCCAGTAGTGCTCGCCGGTGCGGCCAAAGCCGGTCTGCACCTCGTCGGCGATGCAGAGGCCGCCGGCCGCGCGGGCGTGGGCATACGCCTCGCGGAGGTAGTTGGCCGCGCCCTGCGTGGCGCCGCCCACGCCCTGGATGGGCTCCGCCATGAACGCGGCGATGCCGCCCGGCGTCGAGTAGCGGATGATCTCCCGCACCTCGTTGGCGCTCTTCGTGGCGATCTCCTCCGGCGTCCCGGTGAACGGGCTCCGGTACGGGTCGGGGCAGACCGCGTGATGGAAGCCGGAGTTGAGCTGCTGCGGGAACTTCCAGGTGTGGTGGCTCGTGGCCGCCATCATGGAGGAGCTGCCGCCGTGGTAGCTGTTCCGCACGGCGATCACGTCCTGGTTCCCGGTGTAGGCGCGAGCCAGGAGCACCGCGAGGTCGTTGGCCTCGCTGCCCGAGTTCACGAAGTAGGTGACGTCGAGGCCCGGCGGCATCTTGGACGCCAGCTTCTCGGCCAGCTTCGGGAAGTTGGGGTGCAGGTAGATGGTGGTGGTGTGCGCCAGCGTCTCGGCCTGCTCCTGGATGGCCCGGGTGACCTTCGGGTGGCAGTGCCCCACGCTCACCGTGACGATCCCGGCGAAGAGGTCGAGGTAGCGCCGCCCCGTCTCGTCGAAGAGGTACTGCATGTGGCCCTCGACGATCAGCAGCGGCTCCTTGTAGAGCGTGAAGATCGCGGGGTTGGTGTAGCGCTGCCGGAGGGCGAGGATCTCGGCCTTCGAGGGGCCCGTGTAGCGACGCGGCTGGTGGTCGCTCGGTGGCATCACGGGGCGGGTCGGGGCGGTGGCGGTCATGCGGGATTCCTCTGGTGCGGTGCTGCCGGGGGACCTCCAGGGATGGCCCCCACCTCGGTGCTGGCGAGATCCCCGCTCGCCTCGTGCTGCGGGCGCGACCCTAGCGCCTCACTTGCTCATCCAGTTGGTCCCGGCCTCCCGGTTCCACTTGGTGGTGATCTTCCGGCTCTGGGTCCAGAACTCGAGGGAGCCCTTCCCGGTGATGTCGCCCACGCCGAAGCGGGAGTCGTTCCATCCGCCGAAACCGAACGGCTCGCGCGGCACCGGGACGCCGACGTTGACGCCCACCATGCCGGCGCTCGCCCGTTCCATGGCGCTCCGCGCCGCCCCGCCCGACTCGGTGAAGATGGACGCCGCATTGCCGTAGGGCGAGGCGTTCTCCACCGCGATGGCGCCATCCAAGTCCCGGGTGCGGACGATCGCCAGCACCGGGCCGAACACTTCCTCCTGCGCGATCTTCATCTCGGGCCGCACGTGGTCCAGCACGGTGGCGCCCACGTACCAGCCGCCCTCCTTGCCAGGCACCGTGGCACCGCGGCCGTCCACCAGCAGCGTGGCGCCCTGCGCCACCGCCTCGGTGATGTACCCCTCGATGCGCGCCTTGGCCGCCGCCGTGATCACGGGCCCCACGTCCTTCCCCGCCACCATCCGCCGCGCCTGGTGCGCCAGCTTGTCCACGATGTGATCGGTCGCCGAGACCGCCACCATCACCGACGCCGCCATGCAGCGCTG
>JBGAOL010000014.1:0-25003 GCA_044221825.1 Gemmatimonadales bacterium | reverse complement strand
GCAGCCGAGACCCTCACGATCCTCAACCTGGCGCGGGCTGGCGACAACATCGTCTCGTCGCAGACGCTCTACGGCGGGACGTACAATCTCTTTGCCTACACGCTTCCCAAGTGGGGGATCACCACGAAGTTCGTGGATATCCACAACCTGGCCAGCGTGCGTGCGGCCATCGATGACAAGACCCGCGCGCTCTACGTGGAGACCATCGGCAACCCGCGGCTCGACGTGCCGGATTTCGAGGCGCTCGCGGCCATCGCGCACGAGGCGGGGGTCCCGCTCGTGGTGGACAACACCTTCGGCGCCGCCACGCTGGCCAATCCGATCCGGCACGGGGCTGACATCGTGGTCCACTCCGCCACCAAGTGGATTGGCGGGCACGGCACCGCCATTGGCGGCGTGGTGGTGGATGCGGGCAAGTTCGACTGGGCCAGCCCCAGGGCCAAGGCGCGCTTCCCCGAGTTCTCCTCGCCCGACCCGTCGTACCACGGGCTGGTCTACACCGAGGCGTTCGGGAACCTGGCGTTCATCCTCAAGCTGCGAGTGCAGCTGCTGCGGGACCTGGGCCCCGCCCTCTCGCCGTTCAACGCCTTCCTGTTCCTGCAGGGACTGGAGACGCTGCCGCTGCGCATCAAGCGGCATGCCGACAACGCGCTGGCTCTGGCCGAGTGGCTGCAGCGGGACGCGCGGGTGGAGTGGGTCTCGTACCCCGGCCTCCCCTCGCACCCCGAGCACGGGAACGCGAAGAAGTACCTGCAGGGCGGCTTCGGCGGGGTGCTCACCTTCGGCGTGAAGGGCGGGCATGCGGCGGCGCGCGCGGTGATCGACAAGGTGAAGCTCTTCTCGCTCCTCGCCAACGTGGGTGACGCCAAGTCGCTGATCATCCACCCGGCGTCCACCACGCACGAGCAGCTCACCGCCGAGCAGCAGCGGGCCACCGGCGTGGTGCCGGAACTCATTCGCATCTCGGCCGGCCTCGAGGACGTCCGGGACCTTATCGCGGACCTCGACCAGGCACTGGGTGAGGCGGGCGCGCCGGCGGCCGCGCGGGCCAAGGCAGGGGTCGCATGAGCACCCAGCCCATCGTGGTGAAACTGGGCGGCGATGCCCTTGCCACTCCCGCCCGCATCGCGGCTCAGGCCCGGCGCCTCGCGCGCTGGGCGGAGGCCGGGCCCGTGGTGGCCGTGGCCAGCGCCCGGCGGGGCGTCACCGACCACCTGCTCGGTCTCGTCGGGGAGATCGAGGCGGTGACGGGCGACGAGGACGCCACCAGCGGCGCCCACCTCGAGGCCGACCGCGCCGTCTCCAGCGGCGAGGTCGTCTCCGCGGCGCTGCTCGCCCTGGCGCTCAACCGGCTGGGTTGGCACGCCGTCTCGCTCGACGCGCGCGAGGCCGGCATCCTGGCGCGCGGCCCGCGCGGCGACGGCCGCATCCGCCGCATCCAGGCCCAGAAGATCCGGCAGCTGTACGAGAAGGGGATCATCCCGGTGATCACCGGCTTCCAGGGCTGGCAGGACGGACGGGTGGTGACCCTGGGCCGCGGCGGCTCCGACACCTCGGCCGTGGCGCTGGCCGATGCGCTGGGGGCCAGCAAGGTGGTGTTCGTGAAGGATGCGGCGGGACTGCGCACCGCCGACCCGAAGCTGGTGCCCGACACCGAGGCGATCCCCGAAGCACCGCACGCCTTCCTCACGGCGCTCACCCGCGCGGGTGCCAAGGTGGTACACGCCCACGCCGCGGCACTGGCCGAAGCCCGGGGCCTGCCGCTCGAATTCTGGACGCTCGACGGCGAGGCGCCCGCCAGCGTCGTGCGTCACGGAGTGCTTCCCACCGTGCCGCTCCTCGCGGCGGCGGCCAGCGCGGCGCACGGCGAGACCGCGGACGTCACCGTCCTTGGCGTCCAGACCGACGCCAGGTCGCGGGTGGGCGCGCGGCTCGAGCAGGAGTTGCGGGCGACCGGCGTGAGCGAGCCCGCGCTCACAGAACTGCCCGAGGGGATTCGCGTCACGGTCCCCGCGGCACTCGCCGGCGAGGCCCTGCGCATCGCACACCGGGTGGCAGGACAGGCCGGGCGGCCGGTGGTGATTCCCACTCGACTGGCCTCCTGACGGCGTCGCCACTGATGCGCCCCTGCCCTGCCGTGCTGTCCGCCCCGCGCCGCGGGTGCGGCCGATGACCGCCGTGACCACCCCCCACGGCACCACCGGCACCCTGCCGATCGGCGAGTTCCGGCCCGAGCGCGGCGGCGTGCTGCCGCACGCGGAACTCCGCTACCGGGTCTTTGGCGACCTCGCACTGGCGCGGGAGCACGGGGCCATCCTCGTCTTCCATGCGCTCACGGGAAGCGCGGACATCGACACCTGGTGGGAGCCGCTGATCGGTCCGGGGCGCGCGCTCGACACGCGCCGCCACCCGGTGATCGCCGCCAACCTGCTCGGGAGTTGCTACGGCTCCACCGGACCAGCGGAAGTCACCGACGGCACTTTCCCGGTGCTCACCACTGCGGACCTGGCCCGGGCCCACATCCCTCTCCTCGAGCAACTCGGCATCGACCGGCTGGCGCTGGCCACCGGGGGCTCGCTCGGCGGGATGGTGGCGCTGCAGTGGGGCCTGGTGACGCCGGTGCCGGTCGAGCGGCTCGTGGTCTTCGCCGCCCCGGGCCGCACCACGCCGCAGGCCATTGCCTGGAATGCCGCCCAGCGGATGGCCATCGAGGCCGACCCCGCGTGGGTGGGCGGCCGCTATGCCCCGGGCCATGGGCCGACGGCGGGGCTCGCGGCGGCGCGTGCCATCGCGATGATCACCTACCGCTCCCAGGTGGAGTTTGGCGAGCGCTTCGGCCGGCTGCAGACGCGGGTGCCGGGCCGCTTCGACATCGAGCACTACCTGCGGCGCCACGGCGAGAAGCTGGTGCAGCGCTTCGATGCGCGGACCTACGTGCAGCTGATGCACTCCATGGACCTCCACGACGTGGGCGAGTACGCGCCGGCCGGCCGCACCACCGCCCGCCGGGTGGGCGAGGTGGTGGGAGTCGGGATCGACACCGACATCCTCTACTTCCCTGCGGAGGTGCAGGAGTGGGTGATCGGCTACGCCGCCGGTGGCGCCAAGGCGCGCTACGAGGAGATCACCACCCCGTACGGCCACGACGCGTTCCTCATCGAGTTCGACCAGGTGGAGCGGATCCTGCGCGGCTGAGCCGCCCCCGTCCCGGAAACGACGCGGCCCCCCGGTCCTGTTGTCGGGAGCGGGCAGCTTACGAGAGGAAGCTCTCGAGCGCCCGGGCCCGGCTCACGTGGCGGAGCCGTGTGAGCGCCTTCTCCTTGATCTGCCGCACCCGTTCGCGCGTGATGCCGAGGAGGCTGCCGATCTCCTCGAGCGTCATGGGCTCCGGACCATCAAGGCCGAAGTAGAGCCGCAGGATCTTGGCCTCCCGCTCCTTCAGCGTCCCCAGCACTTCCTCGATGGAATCCGTGAGCGCCTTCTCGAAGGTCTCGTTGTCCGGGCCGGCGTTCTGGGTGTCCGGCAGGTAGTCGAGGAGCTTGTTGTCCTCGCCCGGGGTGAGCGGGGCGTCGAGCGAGAGGTGGTTCTGGCTGATGGAGAGGGTCTTCTGGACCTCCTCCATCGAGATGTCCATCCCTTCGGCGATCTCGGCCGGGGTGGGCTCGCGGCCCAGCTCCTGGAGCAGCGCCGAGGAGCGCTTGCCGATCCGGTGCAGCGTGCCCGCACGGTTGAGCGGCACGCGGACGATGCGGCTCTGCTCCGCCAGCGCCTGCAGGATGGCCTGCCGGATCCACCACACCGCGTACGAGATGAACTTGATGCCCTTGGTCTCGTCGAACTTGTGGGCGGCGCGGATGAGGCCGAGGTTGCCCTCGTTGATGAGGTCGGAGAGCGAGACGCCCTGGTTCTGGTACTTCTTGGCGACGGAGACGACGAAGCGGAGGTTGCTGCGGACCAGCTTGTCCAACGCCTCTTCCTCGCCCACGCGGATGCGCTTGGCGAGGGCGACTTCCTCCTCCTGGTTGATCAGCGGGTAGCGGCTGATCTCCCGGAGATACTGGTCAAGCGAGCCTTCGTCGAAGGACGAGGATCCGCGCTTGCCGGTGCCGACTCGCATTGGACGCATGGGGGTTGCCTCACCGCGGGCAGGAAGAAGCCGCTGCAGGAACCTTAGCCGCCACCGGAAAGGGGCGCAAGCGGGCCGAGAGGGGCGTCACCGGGCTTCTACCTCCGTGGTACAAGTCCACGTCCGGACCTCGCGCGCGTAGCCGGTGCGCGGCAGGATCTCGCGGGCACCGAGGACGAGGCCCCAGCCCAGGACACCGAGTGACAGGAGGTGCGCGAGGCCGAGGCGCCGCTGCCACGAGGAGACGGCGCTCCACAGCCCCGCCACCACCACCGTCGCGATCGCGCCCAGGTACATGGCCAGGTTGAAGCCGCATGCCGTCTTGTAGGGCCACTGCGTGATGGCGACGGCCAGCACCAGCCCGAGCAACACCCGCAGCCAGGTGGTGAGGGTGCCGAACCGCGCTCCCCCGGACGCCCCGCCGATCCGGGCCGGCGCGCCGCCGCCGCGCTCCGCGGGCGAGGGTGCCGCACCCCCGCCCCCTGCCACGGGGCCGCGGGCCATCACCTTGTCGATGGCGGCGAGTTCCTTGTCCCAGTCGCGCGGTTCGCTCATGCACTCCCCCCGCCGAGGCCGAATTTCTGCATCCGCTTGGTGAGCACCGAGCGGGAGATGCCCATCGACTTGGCCGCCGAGGCGAGATCGCCGTGGAAGTCGGCCAGCCGTGCGGTCAGGAACTCCTTCTCCGCCTCGCCGAGGAACGCCTCGAGGGTCACCCCCGCCCCGCCCACGCTGTTGAGCAGCGCCTCCTCGGCCCCGCCGGACAGCAACCGGCCGATGTCGCGGACGCCGACATTCTTGCCGGGGGACAGGATCAGGAGGCGCTCCACCGCGTTCCGCAGTTCCCGCACGTTGCCCGGCCAGTGCCTGGCGGCCAGGCGCTCCACCGCCTCGTCGTCGAATCGCTTGGTGGCCGCGCCGGCCCCGCCCGCGAGCTGCTTCTCGAAATGGTGGATGAGGAGCGGGATGTCCTCGCGGCGCTCGCGCAGGGGCGGCACGCGGATGGGCACCACGTTGAGGCGGTAGTAGAGGTCCTCGCGGAAGCGGCCCTGCGCGATCTCCTGGGGCAGGTCCTTGTTGGTGGCGGCGATGACCCGCACGTCCACCCGGAACGCCTTGGCGCCGCCGATCCGCGTGACCACGCCCTCCTGCAGCGCCCGCAGCACCTTGGCCTGGGCGGACAGCTCCATGTCCCCGATCTCGTCGAGGAACAGGGTGCCACCGTCCGCCTGCTCGAACTTGCCCGGGCGGTCGGCGGTGGCCCCGGTGAACGAGCCCTTCATGTGGCCGAACAGCTCGCTCTCGAAGAGCTCCGAGGGAATGGCGGCGCAGTTGACCTCGACGAACGGCTGGCGTGCCCGGGGGGAGTTGTCGTGGATGGCGCGCGCCACGAGCTCCTTGCCCGTGCCGTTCTCCCCCGTGATGAGCACCCGGGCCGGGGTGGGACCGACGCGCGCCACCGCCTGCCGCAACGCTTCCATCTCGTTGCTCCGGCCCACCATCGTGTACCGGGCCTCCGACTCCTTGTGGAAGCGGAGGTTGACCCGGTCCTGGCTGGCCTTCGACAAGGCGTTCCGCAGGGTGAGCTCGAGCCGCACGTTGTCGAGCGGCTTCTCCATGAAGTCCCACGCCCCGGCCTGGGTGGCCTGGATGGCGGTGGCGATGCTGCCGTGTCCCGACATCATGACCACCACGACGTCGCGATCCAGTTCCCGGATCTGCTTGAGCGTCTGGATGCCGTCCATGTCCGCCATCTTGACGTCGAGGAGGATGAGGTCCGGCCGGGCCTCGGGGAGGAGCTTGACGGCCTCCTTCCCCGAGCTGCAGAGGACCACCTCATGCTCCGCGTAGGTCAGGACTTCCTTCAGGGTGTCGCGGATGCTCTTCTCGTCATCCACCACCATGATGGTCTTGCTCACCGCGCCTCCCGATAAAGCGTGGCGCCGGCCGGGCGCACCCGGATCCGGCTGATCCCGCGGGGCAGCGCAAAGGGGAGCGCGCCATCCCGCACGCCTGGCAGTGCCCGGCTGAGCAGGTCCCGGCTGGCGGGCGCCGGCAGCGTGAAGCCACGGAGCGTGAGCGCATCCACCCGCCACTCGGCCCAGCCGGCTTCCCGGGGTGCCACCAGCCCCGAGCCCGTGACCGGCTCCCACGGCGCCAGCGCCCCGGCCAGCGGACCAAGCGCCGCCGAGGGAATGGACCTCGTCTCGAGCCGCGCGTCGACCGTGATGCGGTCGTCGCCCAGGCGCACGCGGATGGAATCGAGCCGCTGGCGGGCAGCCGCCGGGAGCCCCTCCACGATGAGCGAGGCCACCTCCGCCGCGCTCAGCACCACCGAGTCGGCGTGCCAGCCGTGCAGGCTGTCCACCTTGTCGCGTGCCCGGCCGTGCCCGGCCCAGGGCGGCGGGGCCGGGCACGGCGGGCCTGCTGGCTTCCGTCCGCTCCACGTCACCCGTGGTGGGCGCCGCGCCGGCGCCGAGCGCCTGGCCCACGCGGGCCACCTGTGGCGGCATCCGGCGGAGGAGGTCGGCGCGGAACAGCCAGGCCGCGCTCAGGGCCACGGCCAGCACCACCACACCCACGAGATAAAGAACGAAGCGCATCAGCCCCCGAACGCGAAGGTCGCGAGGGCCTCGTACCGCGGGCCTCCCGGACCGAGCTGGCTGTGATAGAGGACGAGGCGATCGCCCAGGAAGTTGCCGCTCGGGGTGAGCTCGGCGAGGCGATCGCCGGCCTCCCTCGGCAGGTGGCCATGTTCCTTCACGCGGCCGAGCGTCACGTGCGGCCGGAACGGGCGCCCCTCGATGGGGAAGCCCAGCGCGTGACAGCCGCGCTCCACCCGGTCCACCATCAGCTCGAGCGAGCCCTCCGCCTCGAGCCCGGCCCAGAGCACCCGCGCCCGCTGCATGCTCGGGAACGCCCCGAGCTCGGCGAGGGCGAAGCCGAGCGGGGCCATCCCGGCCGAGGCCTGGGCGAGGGCGTCGGTCACCTCCGCCACCCGGGCCGCCTCTACCTCGCCGAGGAACTTGACCGTGAGGTGCAGCTGGCCGGGACGCGTCCAGCGGATGGGCCATCCCATCGGCCCGAGGGCCGCGAGCACCCCCTCGAGTCCCGCCCGCCCTTCCCCTTCCACGGGGATCGCCGCGAAGAGCCGCATCAGCCGAGGACGGGTAACTCGGCCACGAGCGCACCGCGCCGGTAGCCGCGCGCATCAAGGGCCACCGTCGCAAAGCCGAGCGCGGCGAGTCGTGCCTCCACGGCGGCCCACTGGGCAGAGACGAGCGACTGCTCAGCGGGTCCCACTTCCACGGACGCATGGTCGCCGCGATGGCGGACCCGCAGGTCCCCGCTCACCCCGAGGGCGCGAAGGTACGCCTCGGCGGCCTCCACCTGGGCCAGGCGGCGGGGCGTCACCTCCAGCCCGTACTGGATGCGGCTCGACAGGCAGGGCGCCGCTGGCGCGTCCCACGTGGGGATGCCGAGCGTGCGGGCCGCGGCCCGCACGTCCGCCTTGGTCCAGCCCAGTTCCGCCAGCGGCGAGCGAACCCGGTGCTCCGCGGAGGCCCGCAGGCCGGGCCGGTGCTCGCCCAGGTCGTCGGCGTTGGTCCCGTCGAGGATCACGTCGAAGCCCCGGGCGTCAGCCAGGCGGCCCAGCTGGGTCCAGAGCTCGTGCTTGCAGAAGTAGCACCGGTCCGGCGTGTTGGCGCGATAGGCAGGATCCGCCAGCTCTCCCGTGGCCAGCTCCTCCAACGGGATGCCGAAGTCGCGGGCCAGCGCCAGGGCCCCCTGGTACTGCACCTCCGGGTACGAGGCGCTCCGGCCGATCACCGCCAGGAAGCGCCCCGCCCCGAGCGCCCGCGCGCCGGCCACCGCCAGCAGCGCCGAGTCCACGCCCCCGGAGTAGCCGAGGAGGACGCGGCCCAGGCCGGCGAGGTGGGCTTCGAGGCGGGCGAGTTCGGGCATGGCGATAACCTAAGCGGGGCTCGCCGACCGGAACAACCGGCGCCGGGCTTCCACCCCGGGCGTCCCTCCCGCAGAATTCCGCCATGGCCGGCCCTGCCCTCCTCCCGATCACCGCCACCGTCTCGGTGCCGCTGAGCGAGCTCCGCTTCCAGGCGAGCCGCTCTGGCGGGCCCGGCGGCCAGCACGTCAACACCTCCTCCACGCGCGTGGAGCTCTGGTGGGACGCGGCACACAGCCCGAGCCTGACCCCTGAGGAGCGCGCCCGGGTGCTGGCGAAGCTGGGCACCCGCCTGACAGAGGACGGCCAGCTGCGGCTGGTCTCCGCCGCCACCCGGAGCCAGGCGCAGAACCGGGCCGGGGCCATCGAGCGGTTCCAGGCGGTGCTGGCGCAGGCGCTGGCCGTGCCCAAGCGCCGCAAGGCCACCAAGCCGAGTCGCGGGGTCAAGGAGCGCCGCCTGCAGGAGAAGCGGCAGCGCAGCGAGCGCAAGCGCGAGCGTCGCCACCGCGGGGGCGAGGAGTGACGGCTCGCCTCCTGGCCGTCGTGCCCGGGCCCGCCGGCGAGGCGGCGCTGGCCGAGGCAGTGGCCTTGCTCCAGCGTGGTGAGGTGGTCGCCTTCCCAACCGAGACGGTCTACGGCCTCGGCGCACACGCGCTCGATGTGCAGGCGGTGGCCCGCATCTACGCGGCCAAGGGGCGGCCCGCGTGGAACCCGCTCATCGTGCACGTGGCCGACGCCGGCGCGGCGCGCGCTCTCGCGCGCACCTGGCCGCCGGCCGCGGCGCGCCTAGCCGAGCGCTACTGGCCGGGTCCGCTCACGCTGGTGCTCCCCCGGCAGCCGGCCGTGCCCGACAGTGTCACGGCGGGGCTCGACACGGTGGCGCTCCGGGTCCCGGCGCACCCGGTGGCCGCGGCGCTGCTGCGGGCGTCGGGCCTGCCGCTCGCCGCCCCGAGCGCCAATCGGTCGGGAGAGGTCTCCCCCACCACCGCGGGGCACGTGGCACGCAGCCTCGGCGAGCAGATCCCGCTGATCCTCGACGGCGGTCCCACGAGCGTGGGGATCGAGTCGACGGTGCTCGACCTTTCGGGCCCGCAGCCGGTGCTGCTCCGGCCTGGGATGGTGACGCGCGAGGCGCTGGAGGCGGTGGTCGGCCCGGTTTCTGTGGCGGGGCCGGCGGCCAGCGAGGAGGCGGCACGGCCCTCCCCGGGGATGCTCGAGCGGCACTACGCCCCGCGCGCACCCCTCGTGCTCGTGGAGCCGGGCGTGGACGCCACCGCCTTGGCGCCGGTCCGCGCCGCGCGCGCGCGCGGCCAGCGGATCGCGGCGCTGTCGCTCGGCACAAGCCTCCCGGCCGAGACGACCGTCACCCTTCCCGCGGACCCGGCGAGGTACGCCCAAGGGTTGTACGCCGCCCTGCACCACCTCGACGAATCCGGCGCCGGGTGTATCCTTGTCGAGGCTCCCCCGGCGGCCGCCGGCTGGGAGGCGATCCGCGACCGGCTCCGCCGCGCCGCGCACCCCTAGCCCCGAGACGCATGGCCACGACCACCCCACCCCCGGCTCCCGAGGGCGCGCCGCCGCGCGCGCTCGCGTTCATCGCCGCGGCCCGCTACCTGATCATCATCGCCGTCCTGTGCCTCCTGCTCGGCGCCACCGCGCTCCTCGTCTACGGCGCCAAGGAGACGGTGGGCATCCTCGCGGCGCTCCTCGGCGGCGGGATGAAGGCCAAGGGGCTCATCCTGGCGTTCATTGAGCTGACGGACCTGTTCCTGCTCGCCACCGTCCTGTACGTCATGGCGATCGGCCTCTTCGAGCTGTTCGTGGACGACCGGCTGGACCTGCCCCACTGGCTCGAGATCCACGACCTCAACGACCTGAAGGAAAAGCTGATCGGCGTGCTGGTGGTGGTGATGGGCGTGGTGTTCCTGGGCCAGGTGGTGACCTGGGACGGCGAGCGGGACCTGCTGGGCTACGGGGCGGGCAATGCGCTGGTGATCGCCGCGCTCACCTGGTTCCTGAGCAACAAGCCGAAGAAGCCGGCGCCCTGAGCGCCGGCGTCCCGGGGGTCACTCGCTGGAGCGGCGGTCG
The DNA here is from genome assembly GCA_044221825.1 of Gemmatimonadales bacterium. Lineage (GTDB taxonomy): Bacteria > Gemmatimonadota > Gemmatimonadetes > Gemmatimonadales > GWC2-71-9 > JADJOM01. The sequence goes on along the minus strand of JBGAOL010000014.1, from coordinate 14,828 downwards.
AGCGGGATGCGGCGGTCGAAGACGCCGGGAAGCACCGAGCCCCCCGGCCGGCAGCCCTTGTTCTCGGGCACGCTCCAGAGGAACTGGTCCGGCGTCACCTGCACCTCACCCACCAGGTGATAGCTCAGGTCGCGGACCCCGAGCGGGGTGCGGAGGGTGCTGACGAAGAGCAGGTCGAAGGGGACCGCGCGGCCATCCGTCGGCTTCATGGCCTTGAGCGGTACGGTGACGGTGATGCGGCTGGTGTCCCGCGACGCCATGAGGATGGGGCGCACCGTCAGGCCCTCGCCGACCTTCTCGCCGGCCACCATGAGGGCGGTGCGCAGCGTGTCCCCGGAGAGGTCGTAGTCGTTCAGGTTGCAGCCCACCACGGTGAACTCGAGCGAGTCCCCCTGGATCTGCCCGCCACTCACCCGCAGCTGCGCGGCACTGCGGAGCACTACCGAGGGATCCTCGTAGACCCACAGGCCCAGCGGGGTGCAGCCCATGAGCATGGCGGCGAGCACCGGAACGAGACGGTGGCAGCGAGAAGGCACGGCGACTCGGCGATTGGGGGACGGCAGAAGCTAGCGCCCGGCGCGCGGTCGCGGAAGCCGCTCACCCGCGTGGAGCCGGCCCCTGGCCCGCCAGCCGCATGCCCCGGTCCAGGGTCCGGTACTGGATCGCTTCGCTCACGTGGGGGATGCCCACGCCGTCGGTGCCCGCAAGGTCGGCGATGGTCCGGGCCACCTTGAGCACCCGGTGGTACGCGCGCGCCGACAGGCCGAGGCGCGCCAGGGCCGCCCGCAGCAGGTCCTCGCCCGCCGGCTCCAGCCGGCAGTGTGCCCGCAACTCGCGCGGCCCCATGTGCGCGTTGGCGTGCACACCCGGGAGCCCCCGGAAGCGCGCGCGCTGCCGCTCGCGCGCCGCCTCCACGCGCCCGCGGATGGCCGCGCTCGGCTCCTCGCTGCCCTCTCCCGACAATTCCGCCGCGGAGACCGCCGGCACCCGGAGCTGCAGGTCGATCCGGTCCAGCAGCGGCCCCGACACCCGCCCGAGGTAGCGCTCCACGGCGCCCGGCTCGCAGCGGCAGGGGCGCGTGCTGTCGCCGAAGTGACCACAGGGACACGGGTTCATGGCCGCGGCCAGCGTGAACCTGGCGGGATAGGTGAGGCTGATGGCGGCCCGGCTGAGCGTGACCACCCCATCCTCGAGCGGCTGCCGCATGCCCTCCAGGACGTTGCGCCGGAATTCGGGCAGCTCATCCAGGAAGAGCACCCCGCCGTGGGCCAGGCTCACCTCGCCCGGGCGCGGGTTGGAGCCGCCGCCGATGAGGCCGGCGTCGCTCACGGTGTGGTGCGGGGCGCGGAATGGCCGCGTGGTGAGTATGGCCCGCCCCGGGGGCAGCAGGCCCGCCACGCTGTGGATGCGCGTGCACTCGAGCGATTCCTCGAGGGCCAGTGCCGGGAGGATGGTCGGCAGCCGGCGCGCCAGCATGGTCTTCCCCGAACCGGGCGGGCCGATCAGCAACAGGTTGTGCCCGCCGGCTGCCGCCACCTCGAGCGCCCGCTTGGCCGCCGGCTGCCCCCGGACATCGGCGAAGTCCACCGCCTCGAAGCGCTCGCCCGCCAGGAGCGCCGCGGGATCCGCGACCGCGGGCACCAGTTCCCGTTCCCCCGCCAGGTGCTGCACCACGTCCATGAGGTGCGTGGCGCCCAGCACCGCCAGGCCGCCCACCACCGCCGCCTCGGCGGCGTTGGCCGCCGGCAGGATGAGGGTCCCGAGCCCGGCCGCCCGGGCCGCGAGCGCCACCGAGAGCGCCCCGCGCACCGGCCGGAGCGCGCCCTCGAGGCCGAGTTCCCCGATGAGCAGCGCGCCGTCGAGCCGGTCCTCACGGACCTGGTCGCTCCCCACGAGAATCGCGACGGCGATGGGAAGATCGAAGCCGCTGCCGCTCTTCGGCAGGTCCGCCGGGGCGAGGTTGACGGTGATGCGCTTGAGCGGCGAGGCGTACCCGGCGTTCACGATGGCGGCCATCACCCGCTCCCGGCCCTCCTTCACCGCACTCTGGGGCAGGCCCACCGTCGAGAAGGAAGGCAGCCCGGGCGCGAGGTCGGCCTCGACATCCACGAGACAGGCGTCGATGCCGACGAGCGTGGCGCTGCGGACGCGGGCGAGCATGCGGGCTCCGGAAGGGTGGCACCCACGATGGGGTGCGTCCCTCGCCCACGCCAACCCGGACGACGCAGCGCCTAGCAGAAAAACCGATGCGCCGGGCTGGCACCCGGCGCATCCACCACCTCACACCACCGCTATTGCAGGCTCAGTTGGGCCAGCCGTCCGGCCGCGCATCGAGCAGGAGGATGATCGGCGCGGAGAGATCGCCGGCGAACACGCTGGTCTCCAGCGGCTGGGTCCGGTCCAGGTCGTCACGATTTGCCCCGATGATGCAGGTGAAGCCCACCCGCAGCACCGGCTGGTCGAGGAGCGCCACGGGAATGACCCGGGGCGGACCGTAGGAGAGGCCTTCGCGGATGGTGGCCGGGACCCGGCCGGAGATGTAGACCGGCAGTTCCACCAGCGACTGTAGCATCCGGTAGGTCATGACTGTGGACTCGCCGCCACTGGTCGCAACTCCGAACACCGGGGCGCCGAACCGGCCCGTCCGCGGGAAGATGGCCACCCCGTAACTGAACGGAGCGCCGTTATCCCTCGCTGTGGCAATGGTTTCCCGCAGCAGGTCGTGGACGGCGAGGAGATCCTGGGGGATCGGCTCGGGGTTCATGAAGGCTCCTTGGGGACGGCGCCCGGGTACCACAATGAAGTCTGGATGAGGGATTTGCAGACTTCGGGCCGAACTGCCAGCGGCCGTCCCTGGAGTGCTGGAGGAGGGAAAGGACGCGTCCGGCGTCCCACGCCAAACTTGGGGCCGCAGGCGGGTCGGCGCAATTCCCTAGGGCGCCCAACGGACCGTCACCTCGGTCCCCTCCCCCACAGTACTCGTGACTCCCACCGTGGCCCCCCAGCTTTCCACCAGCCGGCGCACGATGGCCAGCCCGAGGCCCGAGCCACTGGTCGTGGTGGAGAAGCGCGGCTCGAACAACCGCGGCAGCGCCTCCGCGGCGATCCCCTGGCCGTCATCACGTACGGCGAAACGGTCGTCCCCGACGGACACCACGATCCGCCGCGCCGCCGCATTCCGGGCGTTCTCGAGCAGGTTGCCGAGCACCTCCTTCACCTCGTCGAGGCGCGCCGGCACGATCACGCGGTCGGGGCCCTCCAGCTCCACGCGGACACCGCCCTCGGAGAGATGATAGAGGGCCGCCACCTCGCGCGCGGCCTGGGCCAGGTCCACGCTCTCGAGCGGTGCGGGCCCGCGCGCCCCGGGCAGGCCGAAGCGGCTGAAGGCCCGCGCGATGGTGTCGAGGCGGTCGATCTCGCCGAGGATGCGCTCCGCCGTCTCCTCGAGCAGGGGCAGCAGGCGCTCGGGACGCTCCCGCGCCACCCGACGCAGGTGCTGCACCCCAAGCCGGATGGGGGTCAGCGGGTTCTTGATCTCGTGCGCCACCTGCCGGGCCATCTCGCCCCAGGCCAGCACGCGGGCGGCCTGGGTCACGTCGGTCAGGTCGTCCAGGGCGAGCACGGCCCCGCCTGGCTCACCGAGGCGGGCCAGCTGCACCCGGTAGGTGCGGCCCTGCGCCTCGACCTCGGCGCCGACATCCCCACTGCCGCCCGCCAGGAAGCGCTGCACCACCTCCACCAGCCCGCCCCACTCCGCGCCGAGCAGGTCGGCGAGGTGGGCGCCGGGCTGGAGGTCGCGTCCCGTCAGCTGGGCGGCGCGCGGGTTGGCAATGAGGACCCGCCCCGCCTCGTCGAAGGCCACCACGCCGGTGGCCACGTTGGCCAGCACCTGGGCCGTGCGCCGCCGCGCATCCTCGACGGCCGCCTGCGAGCGCTGGATGTCCGCGGCCATCCGCTCGAAGGCCCCGAAGACCTGCTCGAACTCGACCGGCGGCGCCGCCACGGCCGGCAACGGTGCGCCCTGGCCGATGGCGCGGGCGGAGCGGCCGAGGTCGGTCACCGGACGCGAGAGCGCCCGGGCCGCCAGCTGCGCGGCGAGGAACGAGGCGGCCACGCCGAGCAGCGTGGCGAAGAGCAGCAGGAAGGCGAGGTCCCGCCGGTCCTGCTCCCGCCCCCAGTCGAGCGCCAGCCGCGGCGTGGCCAGGATGCCGATGCCGCCGGGCGGCCCCACCTGCGCCACGCGGTACCCCACGCGGACCGGGGCCACATAGGTGGTGGCCTGCCGCGTCAGTTCCAGTTCATCGCCGAGCGCGAGTCGCTGGAAGGTGCGCGCCTCCATCAGGGGCTCCACCAGGGCCAGGTCCTCGAGGATCGGCGCGCTCGCCGCCATGAGGCGGCCGCCGCCGTACAGCACCAGGTCGGCCTCGAGGCGGTTGGACAGCTCCCGGAGCCCCTCGGCCAGGTCAGGGTCGGGGACCTCGAGCAGGCCGCCCGCCGTGAGCAGGGCATCGCGGAGCGTGGCGGTGATCAGCAGGTCGCGCGTGCGCGCGGCCTCCGCCTCGAGACGGCCCAGCCCCCACACCGTGAAGCTGGCGGCCGGGACCAGGAAGAAGAGGATCAGCGTCACCGCCAGGCGCAGCTGGAACGACCGGGCCCGCCGGCGCACCGCCCCCACCACCCGCATCCCGCGGCCATCCAGCGTGGCCAGCCACCAGAGCAGCACGAGCACCAGGGCATCGAGCGCGAGCAGGAGCGCCCCCCGCACCAGCGCGTACGGCAGCGGGCGCAGGCCGAGGGTGGCCTGCACCAGCCGCTCCCCGCCGGGCAGGCCGAGCGTCACCTCGGCCCGCACCTGGTGACCCTGGCGGAACCAGGTGCCCGGATGGGCGTGCGTCGTGCCGCTCGCGAAGGGCGGCGACAGGCTCAGCTCGTACAGCGGCGCCCCCTCCGCCGCCGGACGCAACAGCAGCGCCAGCCGGGCCGGCGCGAGGAGCCGGGTGCGCGGGCCCACCGCCACCGTGAGCACGCGCCCGCTCGCCAGGCGCTCCAGCAGCAGGTGATGCCGCCCCGGGACGCGTGCGAGGGTGAGCAGCGTCCGCGGGCGCGTGGAGTCGGCCGCACGGACCAGCGAGGCCAGGAGCGCCGTCGGCAGGTCGAGTGAGTCGAGGGCCAGCTCCGCCACGCGGGCGCCGGACGGCTCCCAGAGTGCGAGGCGGACCGGGAACTGCTGCCCCTCCAGGTCCGAGCCGCGCCACAGCAGGTACAGGTCGGTGGCGGTGCGCGGCTCAGGTCCGGTCCGCAGCCGGTCCCCCAGCCGCTCGAGCAGGGGTTCGGCCAGCGGCTCCTCGGCGCTGCCGAGGCGGTTGAGGTCGCGCTGGGCCGCTACCAGGCGACCATTCAGCTCGGCCCCCCACGTCACCAGCGACGCGGCGGAGCCGGCCACCACCGCCGTCCCGAGGATCGCCGCCAGGCGGGGCATCGGCCGCGCCAGGAGGAACAGGGAGGGCAACCAGAGGAAGGTGTACCACGGCGGCCAGCCCAGCCGCGGCTCCCACACCATGAGCCCGAGCACGGCCGCCAGCGCGGCCGCCGTCATGGCCACGACCGACCACCGCCAGCCGGCTCCATGCTCGTCCCGGCCGCCGAGCAGCGTGCTGCCCAGCACCACCAGGGCGGCGGTGGCCACGGCAAGGGCCAACTGCCAGCCCCCCCAGAGTTCCGAGGCCACGCCGGACGGCGGCGGGATGATGCCGCGGGCCAGGTCGGCAATGAGGTAGGGCGTGGCCACGAGCACGAGGGCGCCGGCGACACCGCGTCCCGCGTGCCGGGGGAGCGACCGGCCGCGCAGCCACACGGCGGCCGCGAGCAGCGCCCCCGCGGAGACCAGCAGGTTGCCGGCCGATCCGGTGACGGGACTGAGCCAGCTCCGCACGAAGGTGGCGGAGGAGAAGAAGTCGGAGGCGCCCGCGGCGGCGCCCAGCGGCGCGCGGCAGGTGGCCCACACCAGCACTCCGAGCGCCGCGAGCCGCCCCGGGGCCGCGCGCGCCGCCACGAGCACCAGGCCCAGCACGGCGAGCAGGAGCAGGGCACCGGCCTGGGCGGCCCGGTCGCTCACGCCGGCGAGGACCGCAAGCTGGTCTGGCGGCTGCGGCTGGACGCTGAAGAGGACGCGCTCACCGGCGGTGGTGGGCTGGGTGTAGTCGAAGATGTCCCCCGACCGGGGCGCCGCGCCCGGAGGGTACACGTGCAGCTGCACGCCAGCGGCGGCGCCGAACCGGGCCGCCAGGCTCCGGTCGAAGCGCGGCGCCGCCGAGTCCGCCGCCAGCAGCACGGTGGCCACCACCACCCGCCCGGAGCGCGCCACCAGGCGTCGCTCGAGCAGGCTGTAGGCGCGCGTGAAGCTGACTGTTACCGAGTCGCCGGCGGGCGCGGGGACGGCGCGATGGCGCCCCGCCCAGGCCCAGGGGACGCCGGTGGGCTCGAGGATGGCCACCGCCATCTCCGTCCCGCCCCGCGGCAGCGCCCGATCCAGCGCGGCGAAGGCCTGCCGCCGGTCGCCGTCGGCCCAGGCCCGCGCCTGCGTGGCCAGCGCATCGGCGCGGCGGAATTCACCCTCGAGCTCACCGCGGAGCCGCTGGTAGGCGTCCGTGAGGCGACGCTCGCGCTCCTCGGCCCAGTCGCTCGTGACCCGCCCGATCTGGAACTGCCCGGCTGCCAGGGTGAGGCCCATCGCCAGCGTCAGCAGGGCGAGCAGGCGCTCCCGCCGACCCTCGGACCGGGCCGCCTCCACCAGGGCGAGCACGCCGATGCCCAGCGCAACGCCGGCCGGCCCCCACGCCGGGGTGCGGACCCACTCCGCCGCGGCCAGCACCGCCGCCAGGGCGATCCACACCACCCGGCGGGCGGGCGTCGTCTTCGAGGTGGGCATGGCGTCCAAGTTAGCAACTATATTGAGGGCTGCCATGACGATCCGCGCCCGCCGCACCCCGATCCTGCTGCTCGCTGCGAGCCTCCTCGCCCCCGTCCTCCCGCTGGCGGCCCAGGGCGAGCAGGGCACCTTCGTGATCCTGTCCGGTGGCCGGGCCGTGGGTGCCGAACGGTGGGAAGTGCGTCCCGAGGCCGCCGGCACCCGCACCACCTCCACGGTGAGTTACCTGCTGACCCCGCTGCTCGCGCTCGAGGTGAGTGCGGTGTACGGGACGAGCGACCAGGCCCTGCAGGTCACCCGCCGCCAGGGCGAGGCCAGCGCGCAGACCTTCGCCGTCCAGCAGCGCAACCGGGTGACGGTCCGCCGGGTGGCGCCCGGTGGCGAGAAGGCGAGTGAGTTCCCCGGGGGACCCGACGTGGTGCTGCTGGCCGACAGCGTGTTCGCCCCCCTGCTCCGCCTCCTGCCGCTGGCCACCCCCACGCCCCGGACCGTCCGGGTCCTCTATCCCGAGACCGGCCGCCGTGGTCAGGTCCGGCTCGAGCGGCAGGCCCGCCCGGGCGGCGCCCTGATCCGGCTGGGCGGTGCGCTGGAGGGCGAGATCGAACTCGGACGCGGTGGTGAGGTCCTGCGCATCTCCCTTCCGGCGCTCGGCCTGGAAGCCCGCCCGGACCCCAGGTAGCGGGTCGTCACATCCTGAAACCCGGCCCGATCGGGGTCCGTATGCCCGGTCAGCCGCACTTCACGTCCATAACCAGGAAGATTCGATGCGTTTGAGCCGGCTGATTCTTTCGATCACCCTGCTGCCCTTCGCGCTGGGGGCGCAGGCAGCGCCGGCGGCCCCTCCCGTGGCCACCCTGAGTCTGGCCGAGGCGCTGCAGCAGGCCCGGAACAACAACCCGACGTACCTCTCCCGGCTCAACAACGCCGCCACCGCCCGCATGCAGGTGCGGAATGCGTACGGCGGCCTCCTCCCGAGTGCCTCCGTCTCGGCCGGGATGGACTACACCGGCTCGGGCCAGGCCAACTTCGGCCAGGGCTTCACCCGGCAGACCTCGGCGGTGATCGGCTCCAACTACAGCGCCGGCTTTCAGTGGCAGCTGGACGGCGGGCGCCTACTGGCGCCCCGGGAGCAGAAGGCCAACCAGCGCGCGGTGGACGAGGAGATCGGGGCGGAGGAGAACGCCCTCAAGTTCCGGATCACGGACCAGTACCTGAGCGTGCTGCAGGCCACCGCGCAGGTGCAGGTGGCGCGCCAGCAGGTCGAGCGCAACCAGGCCTTCCTGGACCTCGCCAACGCCAAGTACCGCGTGGGCCAGGGGACGCTCATCGAGGTGCGCCAGGCCGAGGTGCAGAAGGCCCAGTCCGACGTCCTGCTGCTGCGGAACCAGCAGACCGAGGCGGTCGCCAAGCTCGAGCTCTTCAACCGCATCGGCGTGGCCCCCCCGATCAGCATCGACGCGATCGCCCTGAGCGACTCCTTCCCCGTCACGGAGCCCGCGCTCTCGCTGGAAGGGCTCCTGTCGCAGGCGGCGGACCAGAACCCCGAGCTCAAGGCACTGCGGGCGCGCGAGCGCGCCGCGCGGATCGGCGTGACCTCGGCCAAGTCGGAGTTCCTGCCCAGCCTGTCGCTCCGCGGCGGGTGGAGCGGGTTCACGCAGCAGGCCACCGACAAGAGCCTGCTGCTCCGCCAGAGCCTGGCCGGCGCCATCGGCTCGGCGCAGAGCTGCATCTTCCAGGACTCGCTGCAGGCGCTGCTGCCGGGGCACAGCGTGCAGGGCGCGGCCGGCTGCTACGCGGCGGCGGGCCTGAACGGCACGGGCACCGCCCTCACCGCGCAGACCCGGAATGCGATCCTCGACGGCAACAGCGTCTTTCCCTTCGAGTTCACCAGGCAGCCTTTCAGCATCGGGCTCACGGTGTCGCTGCCGCTCTTCACCGGCTTTGGCCGGAGCCTCCGGCTGCAGCAGGCGCGGGAGTTTGCGCGGGACGCGGACGAGAACACCCGGCTTCGCGGGCTGGCCATCCGCACCGACGTGCACGCCGGCTTCATCGGCGTGCAGACCGCCTACAAGGCCATCGGTGTGCAGGCGCAGAGCCGCGACGCCGCGCGCGACCAGCTCCGCCTGGCGCAGGACCGCTACCGGCTCGGCAGCGGCACCGCGCTGGAAGTGTCGGACGCCCAGAACTCGGTGGAGCGCGCCGAGGGCGACTACGTGAACGCCATCTACGACTATCACAAGGCCCTGGCCTCACTCGAGGCCTCGGTGGGCCGTCCGCTGCGCCCCTAACGGGAAGGAACAGGCAACATGTCGCGTCGCATGAAGTTCGGGCTCTTCGCGGTCCTGGTCGTCGTCGTGGTCGGGGGCATCGTGGCCCTCGGGGCGGCGAAGAGCAAGAACAAGCCCGTCGAGGTGCGCCTGGAGCAGGTCGGCACCCGGGACCTCGTCGCCGTGGTGACGGCCAGCGGCAAGATCGAGCCGGACACCAAGGTGGACGTGCTCTCGGACGTGCAGGGGCGCATCACCAAGATCGCCGTCCGCGAGGGCGACCTGGTCCGCAAGGGCGATTTCCTGCTGCAGATCGACCCCGCGATCTACCAGGCGGCGGTGAGCCGCGCCGAGGCCATGGTGGCGAGCGCGCAGAGCGACCTCATCCGCGCCCGCGCCAACCAGGACCAGGCCAAGCGCTCGCTGGACCGCTCCAAGGAACTGCAGCGCACCAGCCCCACGCTCATCACCACCGAGTCGGTGGAGCAGGCCCAGACCGCGTGGGACGTCTCGGTGGCCAACACCAAGGCCAGCCAGGCCAGCGTGGACCAGGCGCGCGCGGCGCTGCAGGAGGCGCAGGACAACCTCCGCAAGACCCGCATCATGGCCCCGATCACGGGCCGGGTGACCCGGCTCGCGGTGGAGGAGGGTGAGGTGGCCGTCATCGGCACCTTCTCCCGCGACGTGGGCCTGCTCATGACCATCGCCGACCTGTCGGTGATCCTGGCCAAGGTGCAGGTGGACGAGACCGACGTGGTCCGCCTGTCGGTCGGCGACTCGGTGGAGGTGGCCATCGACGCCTTCCCCGACACCACCTTCATGGGGCACGTCACCAAGATTGCCAACAGCGCGCAGCTGACCGCCACCTCCACGGCCTCCGGTTCCAACGACCGGGCGGTGGACTTCGACGTGGAGATCACGCTCGCCAACCCGCCGAAGGACATCCGGCCGGACCTCTCCTGCACGGCGCGGATCGTCACCGACGTGCGGAAGGGCGCGCTCAGCATCCCGATCATCGCGCTGACGGTGCGGCAGCACGAGAAGCTCCCCACGGAAGGCACGCCGGCCGCGGCGCCGGCCGCGGCCCCGGCGGCGGCGGGGGACACGGCCAAGGCCAAGGCCAAGGACACCGAGGGCGTCTTCGTGGTCACCGACGGCGTGGCGCAGTTCCGGCCGGTGAAGGTGGGCATCGCGGGCGACGAGTACTTCGAGGTGGTCGAGGGCGTGAAGGCGGGCGAGACCATCGTGGCCGGGACCTACCAGGCCATCCGCGACCTGCGCGACTCGACCCGGGTCAAGAGCAGCGCCCCCGACTCGGCGAAGGGGAAGGCGTCATGAGCGACCGGGTGATCCACGTCGAGGAACTCGTCCGCGAGTACCCGATGGGCGGCGAGAAGGTGCTGGCGCTGCGCGGGCTCACCCTGAGCATCCGCCGCAACGAGTACGTGGCCATCATGGGGCCGTCGGGCTCCGGCAAGTCCACGCTGATGAACCTGCTCGGCTGCCTCGACACGCCGAGCGGCGGGGACTACTGGCTGAACGGCCAGGAAGTCTCGCGCCTGACCGACGACGCGCTGGCGCGGGTGCGGAACAAGGAGATCGGGTTCGTGTTCCAGACCTTCAACCTCCTGCCCCGCGCCTCCGCGCTCCACAACGTGGAGCTGCCGCTGGTCTACGCGGGGGTGGGCAGCCGGGAGCGGCGGGAGCGCGCCGTGCGGGCCCTGACGCGGGTGGGGCTCCAGAACCGGATGCACCACCGGCCCAACGAGCTCTCGGGCGGCCAGCGGCAGCGCGTGGCGATCGCGCGGGCGCTCGTCAACGAGCCCTCGCTGCTCCTGGCGGACGAACCCACGGGCAACCTGGACAGCACCACCAGCGAGGAGATCATGCGGGTCTTCAGCGAGCTCCACGCCCAGGGGCAGACCATCGTGGTGGTGACCCACGAGCCGTCCATCGCGGCCCACGCCGAGCGCGTGGTGGTGCTCCGTGACGGCAAGCTCGACAGCGACACCCGGAACCGCGCGGCCGCCTGACATGCCGCTCTTCGAAGCGGTGCGGATGGCCCTCCGCACCATCGTGACGCAGAAGCTCAAGAGCTTCTTCTCCCTGCTCGGCGTGCTGATCGGGGTGACCTTCCTCATCGCGGTCGTCTCGATCGTCGAAGGGATGAACGTGTACATGGAGGACCAGTTCGCCAACCGGCTGATCGGCCTCAACACGTTCACCCTGCGACGGAACCCGGGCATCAACACCGGCAACGTCACCGAGGAGGAGTGGCGGAGCTGGATGCGCCGCCCGCGCATCACCTACGACGATGCCGAGTACGTGGCGGAGCGGATCCAGACCCCCGTGATCACCGCCCAGTACTGCTCCGACCGGATGACGCTGTCCTACGGGGGCAAGCAGGCCAGGGACATCGAGCTGATGGGCACGGAGCCGACCTACTTCGAGATCAAGAGCATCGGGATCGCGAGCGGGCGGATCTTCACCCCGCAGGAGGTGAAGGCGGGGGTCCCGGTCGTGGTGCTGGGCTCGGAGCTGGCGGAGAAGCTGTTCGCGGGGCTGGACCCGCTCGGGCGGGACGTCGTGATCCAGGGCCTGCCCTACCGGGTGGTGGGCGTGGCGGAGAAGCGCGGGACGCTGTTCGGCATCTCGCTCGACAAGTTTGCGGTGATGCCCTTCCGCGCCCCGGCGCGGCGCTTCATCTGCCCCCTCGGCGTGCTCGACGAGCTGCAGATCAAGGCGGCCAACCCCGGCATGATGCAGGTGGCCATGGCGGAGACCGAGGCCATCATGCGCACCCGGCGCGGCCTCCGGCCCACCCAGGAGAGCAACTTCAACCTGCAGTCGGCCGAGGGCGCGCTCGAGGGGTGGAAGAAGATCTCGACCGTGCTCCTCATGGTGCTGCCGGGACTCGTGGCCATCTCGCTGGTGGTGGGCGGCATCGTGATCATGAACATCATGCTCATGGCCGTGACCGAGCGCACCCGGGAGATCGGCATCCGCAAGGCCCTCGGCGCCAAGCGGCGCGACATCCTGGCGCAGTTCGTGGTGGAGAGCGCCACGCTCTCCACCGTCGGGGCCGCCTTCGGGGTGGGGGCCGGGATCGGCCTGGCCTTCGTGGTGCGGGCGCTGACGCCCCTGCCGGCCGCGGTGGCGCCGTGGTCGGTGTTCGTCGGCGTCGGCCTGGGGATGGTCGTGGGCATCATCGCCGGGGTGTACCCCGCCAGCCGCGCCTCGCGCCTCGACCCGATCCAGGCGCTCCGCGCCGAATGACCCGGGAGACCTGACCATGCTGTTCAGCCGTGCGTTCGAGGGCGTCGGGATCGCGCTGGATTCGCTCCGGGCCAACAAGGTCCGCGCGGCGCTCACCATCCTCGGGGTCGCCATCGGCGTCATGGTGGTGATCGCCATGGCGGCCGCCATTACCGGCGTCAACCGCAGCGTCACCGAGCAGCTCGAGAAGCTGGGACCACGGACCTTCTTCGTGTTCCGCTACTTCCAGGGCGGCCTCAACATCAGCGACGGCTCGGACGAGATGTCGCCCTGGCGCCGGAACCCGTGGCTCACCGTCACCGAGGCGGAGATGCTGCGGCGGGTGCCCGGGATCCAGAGTGTCACCTGGCAGGAGAACGCCAGCGGGCCGGTGAGCGCGGGCGACGTGAGCTTCTCCAGCGTCAACGTGCAGGGCTTCGGGCCCGACTGGATCCTCACGCAGGGCGGCACCATCATCGAGGGCCGCAACTACACCTCCCTCGAGCAGGCCGCCGGCGCCCACGTGGCGGTGATCAACGACAAGCTGGCCGAGCAGCTCTGGCCGGGGCTCGACCCGGTGGGCCGGCGCCTGAAGGTGTTCGGCGAGCCCTTCGACGTGATCGGCATCTACAGCGAGCCGTCGAGCCTCTTCGGGGACAACAAGAGCCCCACGGTGTTCATCCCGCACGCCACGTTCGTGAAGGTGGCGGATTACTGGAAGGGCTGGCTCATGTTTGCCGTGATGCCCGGCCCCGAGCTCACCGTGCCCGAGGCGCAGGACCGGGTGACCGCCGCGCTCCGCGCCTACCGCGGCCTCAAGCCGGCGCAGGAGAACAACTTCTCGCTGGTGAGCCAGGACAAGCTGCTGGAGAGCTTCGACAGCATGACCAAGGGGTTCTTCCTGGTGATGCTGGCCCTCTCGAGCGTGGGCCTCATGGTGGGCGGCGTCGGCGTCGTGGCCATCATGATGATCTCGGTCACGGAGCGCACCCGCGAGATCGGCGTCCGCAAGGCGCTCGGCGCCACCCGGCGGGAGATCATGTGGCAGTTCCTGGTGGAGGCCGCCACCCTGACCCTGGTGGGGTGCATTGCCGGGATGCTCCTGGGCGGCGCCCTCACCCTCGCGGTGCACAAGCTCACACCCATCCCGGCGGCGGTCCCGCTCTGGTCGGTGGTGGCGGCGGTGGCCGCGTCCACGGTGACCGGGGTGCTCTTCGGCCTCTACCCCGCCAGCAAGGCGAGCCGCCTCGACCCGGTGGAAGCCCTCCGGTACGAGTAGTCGCCGCCCTCTCGCCCGACCGCAAGGGCCGCCACCCCCGGGGTGAGCGGCCCTTCATCTTTTCCTTGGCCTGCCGGAATCCGGGCATGCTATCTTGGAGCATGCCCGTCCGCGAAGCATTCCGGCTCGCCCTCCAGTCGGTCCTGGGCTCCAAGCTCCGATCGTTCTTCACGCTCCTTGGCATCATCGTGTCGGTGGCCTTCCTGGTGGCCGTCGTGGCGGTGATCCAGGGGATGAACGCGTACGTGAAGGACACGATGACCGGGGCCATGATCGGCACCAACGCGTTCCAGGTGCGGCGCCTGCCGATCGCCATCGGGCTCCTCTCCGACGAGGAACTCAAGGCCATCCAGCGGCGCCCCAAGCTCACGATGGACGACGCGGAGGCGGTCCGCCGCGCCCTGCCCGACGCGCAGGCCATCTCCATCCAGTCCGGCTGGCCCACGCCCACCAGCGACATCAGCCACCGCAACAACACCGTCGGCGACGTCATGATCTTCGGCGTCACGCCCGATTACCAGCTGGTGCTCGACTATCGCTTCGCCGCCGGCGAGCCGCTGTCCGAGCCCGACATCCGCGAGCGCCGTCCCGTAGCGGTGGTGGGCAGCGAGGTGGCCGAGAAGCTCTTTGGCACCGTGGAGCGGGCCGTCGGCCAGCGGGTCCGGCTGGCGGGGCGGGAGATGCGCATCAAGGGCGTCACCGCGCGGAAAGGCCGGGTGCTGGGGCAGTCGTTCGACGGCTTCGCCCTGATCCCCATCTCCACGTTCGAGGCGATCTACGGGCGGCGGCTCACCACCACGGTGTCGGTGAAGATGCGGAATCCGGAGGAGATCGCGGACGCCATGGACCGCGCGCAGGAGGCCATGCGCCTCTCGCGCCACCTCCGTCCCGCGGAGGCGGACAACTTCACGATCGACAAGGCCGACGCGCTGGTGAACTTCTGGCGCCGCCTCACCAAGGTACTCTTCACGGTGATCCCGGCGGTGGTGTGCATCGGCATCGTGGTGGGCGGCATCGTCATCATGAACATCATGCTGATGTCGGTGAACGAGCGCACCCGCGAGATCGGCATCCGGAAGGCCCTCGGCGCCACCCGGCG
>JBGAOL010000429.1:0-3143 GCA_044221825.1 Gemmatimonadales bacterium | reverse complement strand
GCGCGGGAAAGAACGGCGTGACAGGCGCCCGTATACTAGGCCCCGTTCACCGGCCCGGCAACCGAACCGGCACCCCGGAATTCCAGCGCAGGAGCCCCACCATGATGGCCACGTTGATGCTGCCCATGACCCTCTCCGCCTTGATGGCCGCCCGCCAGCCGGGGGAGGCCCCCTCCGTCCACGCCGCCCGGGTGACCGGCGCCGCCGTGACCACCCTGGCCGGCAACGCCCTCTTTGGTCCCACGCGGCTGGGCGGGGCCGCGGCATCGTTCTCCCTGACCCTCGGTGCCTACAGCGAAGACGGCGCGGTGACCTTCACCCGGGTGAGCGCCCTGCGCCCCAGGCCGGGCCGCTACGCCATCGAGCCGATGGGCCCGGGGATCGGCGCTGAAGCCTTCCATGCGCTGGTGTCGCTCGGCGGCCCTGAGGCGCCGGTGGGCGTGTTCCGCGCGGTGAGCGGGACCATCACCATCACCCGCTCGGGTGAGGGGCAGGTGGAGGGCAGCTACGAGCTCAGGGCCGTGGGGTTCCTGGCCTCCGATCCGGAGCGTGAAGACCGCGCGATCACCGTGCGGGGCGGCTTCATCGCCGAGCCGGCTGCACTGGCATCGAGCTACGAAGCGAGCTTCGCGGGCCAGGCCACCGGGGTGGCACGCGGCTCGGCGGAGTTCGGCGAACTGGAGACCGAGGGAGTACGGACCTTCTCGCTGGCGCTCGGCGCGCACAGCGAGCAGGGGGCCGTGATCCTCACCCGCCAGGGCGCCGGCCGCCCGGCGGTGGGCGTGTACGAGGTTCGTGAGGCGGACCCCGCCACCAGCGAGTTCCACGGGCTGGTGATCACCGGCGGCCCGGCGGCACCCACGGGAGTCTACCGGGTGCTGCGGGGGACGCTCACCATCACGGAATCCTCCGCCGAGCGCGTGGTGGGGAGTTTCCAGCTGTGGGCGGAGGGCTTCACCGCGAGCGATCCGGCGACGGAGACCCGGCCGCTCTCGGCCGCCGGCACGTTCGTGGCCACGACGGGCGCAGCCACGGCGCTCTCGCTCCGATGAGCCGGGCAGCGCGAGCAGCTGAGCGGGTGCGCGGGCTCTGGGAATGGTATCGCGCGCTCCGGAGCCTGCGGCGGATCCTGGCGGTGATGACCGTGGTTGCGCTGCTGGTGCGCCCGTGATGTCGCCAGAGGCGGTGGCGCTGGTGCGGGAGAGCTGGGCGCGGCTCGCGCCGCAGGGCACGGCGCTGGCCACGGCCACCTACGCCCAGCTCTTTGCGCTGGAGCCCCAGCTCGAGGCCCGGGCGGCCGGCACCGACCGGGCCGAGGCGGCGCGGACGCTGGCGGGGTCCATCGCGGTGGTGGTGGACACGCTGGACGAGCCCGAGGCGCTGGTGGCCTATGCCGCGCTGCTGGGCCGCGAGGCGGTGCCATTCGGATTTACCCGGCGCGACTACGTGCTCTTCGGCGACGCCCTGCTCACCACCCTGCAGGCCGCGCTCGAGCCGGCCTGGTCCCAGGCGCTGCACGATGCCTGGGTGGAGGCGTACACTCTCGTGGTGTCCATCATGCGCCGGGCAGGCGACCGGATCTCCGGGGAGTTTGCCCCCGGCTTGCCGCCGTCCCCTTGAGGCGCGATCATGAGGGCTCACCCCGGAGCCCTCATGCGCCTCACCCTGCTTGCCCTCCTCGCGGGCGTCTCGACGCTCGCGGCCCAGGCCCCCGGCCGCCGCCCCTTTGCCCTCGACGATCTCGCACGCGTGCGTCATGTGAGCGCGCCGGTGCTGGCGCCGGGCGGCGACTGGGTGGCCTACACCGTCGGGACCGCCAACCTGAAGAAGGACCGCTGGACCAGCGATCTCTGGATGACCAGCTGGGACGGCGCCACCACCCTCCAGCTCACCCGCACCGCCGACGAAAGTGAGCATACTCCGCGCTGGCGGCCCGACGGCCAGGCGCTGGCGTTCATCTCCAGCCGCGACAGCGACGAGGACGACGAGCTCGGCGACCAGCTCTGGCTGCTGGACCGCCGCGGCGGCGAGGCGGAGCGGATCACCGAGTTCAAGGGCGGCATCGACGACTACGCCTGGAGCCCGGACGGCACGCGGATGGTGCTGGTGATCTCCGACCGCGACACGGTGGAGACGCTGGACGCGCTCCGCGACGTGCCGCAGGATAGCACCTGGCCCGAGGACACCCCGCCGCCGCTCGTCATCGACCGGTTCTACTTCAAGGAGGACTACACCGGGTACGTGCGGAAGGTGCGCTCGCACCTGTACCTCTTTGACCTGGCCACGCGGACGCTCGAGCCCCTCACCGCGGGCGGCTTCGACGAAGTGCAGCCGGCCTGGTCGCCCGACGGGAAGCGGATCGCCTTCGTGAGCAAGCGCGTGGGGGCGGATCCCGACCGTGGCGACAACTGGGACATTTACGTCATGGACGCCACGCCGGGCGCCACGGTCCGTGCGATCACCACCTTCACCGGCCCCGACCTCGACCCCGACTGGGGCGAGGCTCCGGAGTGGAGCGCCGACGGGCGCACCATCCTGTATCACCGCAACGGCCCCGACTCGCTCATCTATTACGCCGGGCCGCGCCTGGCCACGGTGCCCGCCGCGGGCGGCACCGAGCGGGTGCTCACCGAGGCGTTCGATCGCCACACCATGAACCCGCGCTGGTCGGCCGACGGCCGCTCCATCTACTTCCGCATCGAGGACGACCGGCGGATGTCGCTGGCCCGGATGCCCGCCGCGGGCGGCGCGCCCGAGCTGGTGGTGACGGGCCGCGTGGTGGTGAACGGCTACGACCTGGCCGGCGAGCGCATCGCCGTGCTGGTGGAGTCGATGGACAAGCCGGGTGAGCTCTACGCGGTGGGTGCCGGCGGGCAGCTCCGCGCGCTGACGCACCAGAACGATTCCCTCCTGGCCACGCTCGACCTGGTGGGCGGCGACGACATCACCACCCGCAGCAAGGACGGCACCCAGGTAAACGGCCTGCTGGTGAAGCCGCTCCACTACACCGCGGGCACCCGCGTCCCGACGGTGCTCAAGGTGCACGGCGGGCCGGTGGCGCAGTTCGACTACAGCTTCGACCCCGAGTTCCAGCTCTACGCCGCCAACGGCTACGCCGTGGTGGCCATGAACCCGCGCGGCTC
>JBGAOL010000428.1:0-3147 GCA_044221825.1 Gemmatimonadales bacterium | reverse complement strand
GGCTGGTGAGCCGGCCGGCCACGGGTTGGCCAGCGCCGTGTCGGTGAGGAAGGTGGAGTCCGTCAGGCTCTGCAGGAACGCCAGCAGGTCAGCGCGATCCTGCGCGGTGAGGACGAACCCCTGCAGGAAGTCGCTCTTGAACGGATTGGCGCTCCCCACGCCCGCGTTGGGCCCGCTCGCGATGGTGCGGCCACCCGCGGCATAGTGGTCCAGCACCTCGTCCAGCGTGGCGATGCTGCCATCGTGCATGTACGGCGCGGTCACCGCGATGTTGCGCAGCGTGGGCGCCTTGAAGCGGCCCATGTCCGCCGCGAGGCCGGTGAAGATCTTGAGCCCGAAGTTGGGCGACGGGTAGTCACCGGTCCCGCCGAGGTTGTACAGCCCGGTGTTGTGGAACTCCTGCTCCACGAACTGCTTGCCCACCCACGTCGTGGCACCCGTCAGGTTGAAGGTGCCATGACAATGGAAGCACTCCTGCGCCTCACTGAAGAACAGCGCCTCGCCACGCTTGGCCGAGGCCGAGATGGCATTGGGCGCGTCCCCGTAACGGTAGCGGTCGTACGGGGAGCGGCCGCTGATCAGCGTGCGCTGGAAGGCTGCCAGGGCGCGCGTGATCGTGGCCAAGGTGACCGTGGACTCCCCCGGGAACGCCGCCGGCACGAGGCGCGCGTAGGTGGTGTCCGCGGACAGCGTCGCGAACACCTGCGCTTCCTTCCCCGCGAGCCCGAGCTCCACCGGCGTCTCGCCGAACATCGGCGTGAGGGCCTGGTGCTCCAGCGTCAGCTCGTTGGGGTTGGCCCAGGTGAGCACCGAGCCGTAGGCCACGTTGGCCAGGCTCATGCTATTGCGCGGGTGCGCCTCGCCCGTGGCGCCGATGCCGACCGCACGGCCATCACTGAAGGCGCGCGCCTGCTCGTGGCAGCTCGCGCACGAGAAGCCGCCCGTCACCGACAGGCGCTGGTCGTAGAACAGCCGCCGCCCCAGCTCGATCTTGGGCAGCGTCATGGGATTGTCCCCCGGCACCTTGGGCTCGGGGAACCCCTTCGGCAGGTTCCACGCGAACTCCGCCGGCGGCGTGGGGCCCTGCCCCCCGTCACCGCCGCCGCAGGCGGTGACGAGGAGCAGGCCGAGCACGGCCAGCCGCCTCATGGCGTGACGGCCGTGAAGAAGCTCTGCGGGATGGCCGGCGCGCTGTTGAACGGCAGCCCGAGCCGCGCAAAGAGGGGGCCGCAGTCGGCGTCCGTAGTGCCGGACATGCAGCCCGGCGGCCCACCCGCGTTGGTGGCCATGTCACTCCCGGCGATCAGCGCGGCCACGTCCGCCACCACGATCTGCGTCGCGGGATCGAGCGTGAGCGCGATCTCCGTCACGTTGGGCTGCCCGCAGGCCACCGTCGGCGCCTCCGTCGGCCCGCTGCTGGTGCAGCCGGTGCTCCCCAGGTGGATGTTGTGCGCGGCGGGCGTGCCCGCTGGGTCCACGGTGTGGTCGAGCCACAGGAACTTGTACCCGCCCTGCCAGCTCCAGAACAGCGCCGCCAGGTTGAGCGGCGACGGGGCCAGGCTCACGTCCGCATGGTTCAGCGTGAAGGGGACGCCGAGCTTGAACTTGATGCCGGTGTACTGGTAGGCCGGGGCCTGCCCTGTGACCACCGTGTGGGTGGGTGCAGTGCCGTTGCTGCAGGCGCCGGTGGCGTCCTCGAAGTCGAGCAGGGCCAGGTCCTGGTACTGCCAGGTGCCGTCCTGGTCCAGCGCGAGCGGCTCCTCCCCGCCGGCGTGCACCAGGCGCACGTCGTGCACGTACATGCGGAAGTCCTTCGGCGCGATGCTCACCGCCGGCGAACCCACGCCCCCGTACACCTGGCCGCACGCGAAGGGCGTCGCCCCCACGCGCGCCGCGAACTGGATGGTCACGGCGGCCGGCGCCGGGGCCACCACGTCCACGTCGAACGGGCCGAAGACGAGGTCGGTGGGATCGTCGTGCCCCCAGCCCACCGTGAAGGTGCCGCTGCCGGGCGTGCCCTGCGCGGTCACGTCGAACTGGAACGGCTCGCCCGCCACCGCGGCCACCGAGGCGAGGCCGGCGGGGGTGAAGGCCACGCCGGCGACGTGATCGGCATCGAGGCCGACCAGCTCGCCGCCCTCGTCGTCATAGAACTTCACTTCCACCCGCACGGTCTGGCCGGCGGTCAGCTGCACCGGCTCGGTGAGCTCGCTGGCGCCGTCGAAGACCTTGACGGTGTGCGGGGTATGGCCGTGCGGCGCGCTCGACTCGTCGCTGCTGCACGCGGCGGCCAGAAGGACCGTGCCAAGGAGGACGGTCGCGGACAGGGGTCGCAACATGTGAAGACTCCCACGCTAGTAGAGAGGATGAACCAGCGGCCGCCGCCCCCGCTCTGGAGCAGGGGCTGGCACACCGGCAGGACTCGGAATCAGCCGCGCGAGGGGAGCGCGGTCAGCCGAGCAGCGTGGGCGGAGCGAGGGAGAAGGGCAGGAAGTGCGGCGGTGCCGGCAGGCCAGGGGCGCCGACCGTCCCAGGCACTGACGGGGCAACCGGGAGCGCCTCGGCCAGCGGCGTCCGGAGCCCGGGAATGGCCAGGCTGGCCGGCGCGCTGCAGCAGGCGTGGGAGACGCAATTGCAGCCGTTGGGCCAGGCCGGGGCCGGCACGGGCGGGCCATCGGTCGGCCCGCCGTGGGCCGCGTGCGCGTCGGCCGCGGCGTGATGCTCGTGCGCCCCCGCCTCGGCGGCAGGATCGCCCATGCCTGCGCACCCATGACCCCGCGACTCGAGCGCCAGGTCGGCGCTGAGGGCGAGAACAAGGATCAGGCCAAGGAGGCGGCCGACCGGGGCGGGCAGGAGGCGCAGGGGCATGAAGTGCCGTTCGTCCAGAATTTGTCGTGGCTACCCGAACGGGGGCAAGCACCCAACGGATTCACGATGCAGCGCTGAACCCCGCAGCCATCCGGGGAAGGTGGAACCTCGCGGCTATCCCGACCGGAGCTCCCCACGAGCTTCGACCCCCGCCGGTCCGGCTGGGGGGGGGGGGCGGCTGAGTTCCGGCCACCCCTTGTGACGGCGGCGGCCGGCGGCACCGGCTGGCCCGAGAGGGTGACGAGCCGCCGTCGTGTGCCCATCCAGCCCGGGAGAGCC
>JBGAOL010000013.1:0-25257 GCA_044221825.1 Gemmatimonadales bacterium | reverse complement strand
CGTGCTGGCGCGCATCATCCCCGGCGGCTCCATGGAGCAGATCATCTACCGGGTGGAC
Organism: Gemmatimonadales bacterium; assembly: GCA_044221825.1. Taxonomy (GTDB): domain Bacteria; phylum Gemmatimonadota; class Gemmatimonadetes; order Gemmatimonadales; family GWC2-71-9; genus JADJOM01. The sequence goes on along the minus strand of JBGAOL010000013.1, from coordinate 25,199 downwards.
ACGCTGCATCGCCTCGAGGAAGAGGGGGTGCGGGTGATGAACAGCGCCCGCGCCATCGAGCGCACCGTGGACAAGGCGTGGACGTCCGCCATCCTGGCGCGCGCCGGCCTCCCCACCCCCGACACCGTCGCCTGCGAGGGGGTGGACGACGCCATGGCCGCCTTCGAGGCGCTCGGCGACGTGGTGGTCAAGCCGCTCTTCGGCTCCATGGGCCTCGGCATGACGCGGGTGAGCGACCCCGACATCGCCTGGCGCGTCTTCCGCGCCATCGAGGAGATCCGGGGCGTCTTCTACCTGCAGCGCTTCATCCCCCACACCGGCCGGGACCTGCGCGCCTTCGTGGTGGGCGGCAAGGTGCTCGGCGCCATCGAACGCCGCGCCGACGGCTGGCGCACCAACTTCTCCCGCGGCGGCCGGGCGGCACCCGCCAGCCTCACTCCTGAACAGACCAGCTTTGCCGTCCGGGCCGCGGCGGCCGTCGGGGCGGAGTATGCGGGCGTGGACCTCCTGCCGGGCGAGGACGGCACGTCGTGGGTGCTCGAGGTGAACGGCATCCCGGGCTGGGAGGGGCTGCAGCAGGCCACCGGCATCGACGTGGCCGGCGCCGTCATCGGCCAACTGCTGTCCCGATGAGCCTGCCGCTCGGCGGCCTTGCCACCCTGGCCTCGCTGCTCGAGGCGAGTACGCCCAAGCCCGGCAATGTCTCCCCGGGCCGGCCGTTCCGGGACATGCGCTTCGAGGAGTTTGCCACCAGCGCGGCCGCCATCGGCCCCGAGTTTGCCCGGGCGGCAGACCGCTCCGTTGGCGAGACCATCCTGGCCGCGGTGCGCGCCCGGCGCGCGGCGGTGGCGGCCAACACCAACCTCGGCATCATCCTGCTCCTGGCGCCGCTGGCCCAGGCCGCCGCCCGGCGAGCCGCCGGCGGAGCGACGCTTCGCACCGAGGTCGCCGCCGTCCTCGCGGCAACGACCGTGGAGGACGCCCGCCTGGCCTACCGCGCCATCCGTGAGGCGGCGCCCGGCGGCCTCGGCACCGCGGGAGCGCAGGACCTGGCCACCGAGCCCACGGTGACGCTCCGTGAGGCGATGACGCTCGCCGCGGACCGGGATTCGGTGGCGCGGGAATACGCCACCGGCTTCCAGCTCACCTTCGAGGTGGGCGTCCCCGCCCTGCTCGCGGCGCGCGCCGCCGGTGCCTCCTGGGCCGACGCCACGGTGGCCACCTACCTGGCGCTCCTCGCCGCGGAACCCGACACGCTCATTGCCCGGAAACTCGGCCGCGCGGCCGCCGAGGCGGTGTCGGCCGAGGCAAGGGCCATCGTGGCCCTGGGGGGGCCGGCCAATCCCGAGGCGGCCGCCCGGGTCGCCGCGTTTGACCTGAGCCTCCGCGACCCCCAGAATTCCCGCAACCCCGGCACCACTGCCGACCTGACTGCCGCCGCGCTCTTCGCCGTCCTGGCCGAGGACGCGGTGGCGGCCGATTCTCCGAGGATGCCCCGTGCGCAGTGACTTCAAGGTGACCGTCAGCAAGGACTACCTGGTCTTCAGCTCCGCCCACTTCATCACCTTCCGCGGGCACCAGTGCGAGACGCTGCACGGGCACAACTACCGCGTGGGCGTCACCGTCGAGGGCAGCCTCGACGACGAGACCCTTTTCGTGGTGGACTTCTCCATCCTCAAGAAGACGGTGCGGAAGTTCGTGGACGAGATCGACCACAAGGTGATCCTGCCGCTCAAGAACCCGAAGCTGGGCTTCCGCGAGGTGGGCACGCAGCGGCACGTGGACTACTTCGGGCAGCACACCTACACCTTCCCGATCGTGGACTGCGCCATGATGCCCATCGAGAACTCGACGGCGGAGATGATCGCGCAGTACCTGGCCCATCGCACCCGGGATGAGCTCACGGCCATGGGGATCAGCAACCTCACGGCCATCGAGATGGAGGTGGAGGAGAGCTTCGGGCAGTCGGCGACATACCGGCTGGGACTCGGCGCCTGATCCGCATTTGCGGCGGTGACTCTACGCCAACGGGGCCGACACACGTCGGCCCCGTTGGCGTATGGCGTCCGTAGCGGCCGGATACATCCGGCCGTGCGCGAAGCGCATTGATCGAGCGCCGGGCCGGACGCGGGGCCCTACTCCCCGCTGATGGCCCCGGCGTGAATGGCGGTGCCAACGAGGGCGGCGTCGCAGCCGGCGTGGGCGAGTTCGTGGAGGTCGTCGCGGGAGCGGACACCGCCGCCGGCAAAGACGGGGCAGCCGATGACGCGCTTGATGCCGGCCATCAGGTCCAGGTTCCTCGGGCCACTCTCGGCGCCGACGGCGGCGAGGTCGAGGACGATGATGGCGGCCACCCCGGTCTCGGCGGCGCGCGCGGCGATCTCGAGCCCTACCGCCTCCTCGCGCGCGAGCTTGCCGGTGCGGCGGCGGATGGGGAGACCGTCCATCATGTCGAGGCTGAAGAGGACGCGGGTGCTGCCCACGGCGTCCACCACGCGGCGCAGGTCGGCAAAGGTGCGCATCGTCTCGAGCCCCACGACCACCGCCGAGGCGCCTGCCTCGAGCGCGGCCTCCGCCGCGGCGGGGGTGGCGATGCCGGCGTCCACCAGGATGCCCTTGCCGAAGCTCCGCACCGGGTCGGCGAGCTGGCCGAGGAGGTCGTGCTGGGGGGACCAGCCTTGGATGGCGTCGAGGTCGGCGACGTAGCAGAGCTCGGCGCCGAGCATCTCGCGATAGGCGCGCCCGAGCGTCACCGCATCCCCGGGACGGCCGGGGAGCAGCACGGATTCGAGCGGCTGGTAGCGGCTCCTGGCGCCGCGCCGTGCATGCACCGCATGGCCGCGCAGGAGGTCCAGGACGGGGATGATCTGCATGTGGTGGAGGTCGGCCCTTGAACGGGGCGGACGCCGGTGGCAGAGTTCGGCGTGATGTCTCACGCCGAGTCGACTTCAACACTGATCTTGCTCAAGGTGGGCGGCGGGCTGGCCGCCGATCCCACGCTCCTCGCCCACATCGGCGCGGCCATCGCCGAACGCGCAGCAACGGCTCGCATCGTGGTGGTGCCGGGTGGCGGACCCTTCGCGGACCAGGTGCGCGCCTTTGACCGGCAGCATGGCCTCACCGCCACGGCCGCGCACTGGATGGCCATCCTCGGGATGGACCAGTACGCCTGGGCCCTCGCGGACCGCATTGCCAGCTCGGTGGTGGTGGACGATCGCCCGGGCGTCCTCGCGGCCCACGACGCGGGCCGGGTTCCCGTGCTCGCCCCGTCCCGCTGGCTGCGCGCCGCCGATGAGCTGCCGCACCAGTGGGACGTCACCAGCGATGCGCTCGCCGCCTACCTCGCCACCTTGCTGGGCGCCGACGAGCTCTGGTTCCTCAAGCCCGTGCCCGGCGGGCGCGAGCTGCTCGATCCCTGGTTTGACCGCGCCCTCCCCGCCGGCCTGCCGTGGCGGGTGCTCGGTGCGCGGGAGTTCGTGTCGGGCGGCTAGGTCCGCGCCCGCTCGCTCCGCACCGCCTCCGCCAGCTGCCGAACCAGCCCTTCCTCGATCCGCCCGCTCCGCCCCCCGCTGCAGACCGCCCCGCGCACGCCCAGGATGTCCGCCCCGGCGTCGCTCGCGGCGCGGAGGTCGGCCACGCCGAGGCTGCCACCAAGCGCAAAGGTCAGCTCGCCGGGCGAGAGCGCGCGCGCCAGCGCGGCGAGCTGCTCCACGCTCTGGTGGTCGAAGAGGGTGGTGCCGTCCTTGGCGTACGTGTCCACCAGCAGGCCGTCGGCCCCGGATTCGGTGAGGAGTCGCGGGAACAGCTCGGGCGGGGGCGCGCCGACCTTCGCGTGATCCGCGTAGGCCACCGCAATGACCGCCGGCCGCCCCGGCAATTCGGCGGCGCGACGCACCGCCACGCCGAGCAGGGCGGCGATCCGGGGTACCTCGAGCATGCCGCGGAAGCCGAGCTTCACGTATGACACCGGGACGCTGACCCGGCCCACGGCGCGGGCCACGTCGTCGACGGCGGTGGCGTCGCCCAGGGCGGCGCTCAGGCGGATGCCGGCCGGGAGGGTGCCGTGGATGGCGGCGAGGGTGGCCGGTGCCACCTGGCCGATGGGCCCGGCGAGCGGCTCCTTGGCGTCGATGATCTCCGCGCCGCCCAGGACGGCCGCGCGCGCCTCACCGGCGTTCCGCACACTCACCAACAGGCGCACCCGATCTCCCTTGTATGGGGGCTTCCGGCCGGTATGTTACGCCGCACGATGAGCGGCCACAACACCGCACCCGGCGCCCCGGGCCAGCTGCAAGGTAAACGGATCCTCGTCACCGGGGGCTCGAGCGGGATTGGCCGCGCCATCGCCGAGGCCTGCGCCGGGGAGGGGGCGGATGTCGCCCTCACCTTCCGGGCCAACGAGGCGGGGGCCAGCGCCGTGGCGGCCCGGATCCGCGACAGCGGCCGCCGCGCCCTGATCCTCAAGGCGGACGTGGGCGACGAGGCCGACCTCGACCGGGTGGCCGAATCGGTCATGGCGGGGCTCGGCGGCGTGGATGCCTGGATCAACAACGCCGGCGCCGACATCCTGACCGGCGAGGGGACGGGCCTGAGCCGCCGTGCCAAGCTCGACCGGCTCATTGCCGTGGACCTCCGGGGGACGATGCTCGCCAGCTGGCGCGCCGCCGAGCTCATGGAACGGCAGGCCGGGGGCGGAGTGATCGTCAACATGTCGTGGGACGGCGTCCGCCAGGGCTACCATGGCGAGAACCCGCAGCTCTTCGCCGCCGTGAAGGGCGGCATCGAGAGCTTCAGCCGCACCCTGGCCCGCTCGCTGGCGCCGCGCATCCGCGTCAACGTGCTGGCGCCCGGCTGGATCGAGACCGCCTTCGGCGAGCAGGCGCCGGAGGGGTGGCGCGCCGAGATCGCCGCGAAGATCCCGCTCGGCCGCTGGGGCACGCCGGAGGACGTGGCGGGCGCGGCGGTGTACCTGGCCAGCGACGCCGCGAAGTTCCTCACCGGCCAGACGCTCATGGTCAACGGCGGCGACGTGATGTAGCACCCGCACCACCCCTGAGGAGACGATGACCACCAAGGAACGCACCTACACCGACGCCGAGATCGCCGAGCAGCTCAAGGCGCTTCCCGGCTGGTACTACGAGGACGGCTGGATCCGGCGGCAGTACAAGACCGACGGCTGGCTCACCACGCTGGCGCTGGTCAACACTATCGGCTTCCTGGCGGAGGCTGCGTACCACCATCCCGACCTCACGGTGACGTGGGCCAAGGTCTGGGTGAAGCTGCAAACTCATTCCGCCGGTGGCATCACCGACAAGGACTGGGAGCTGGCGCGGAAGATCGAGGACGGCGTGCTCTGGAAGCCGCAGGGCGGCGCCCTCGAGGGCACTCCCAACAAGTGGGTGCGAGGAGGAGACCCGAAGTGACCGAGGGGCGCGGGGCACCCTCGCGCGTGCTGTTCGTCACCGGCAAGCTCGCCGAGCCCGCGCTTCGCCGCGTGCTCGGCGGGCTCACGCTGCCGTTCCAGTGGGACATCGCCGTCATGCGGATCACGGTGGCGGCGCTGCTCAACACGCCGTGGATCGCGAAATTCCTCGAGGTGCCGCCCGGCACCGACCTGATCCTCCTCCCCGGCCTTACCGAGGGTGACACCCAGGTCCTGACCGAGCGCTTCGGCGTCCGCGCGGAGAAGGGACCGAAGGACCTGCGCGAGCTGCCGCAGTACTTCGGCCAGGACGGCCCGCCCGCCGACTACGGCGCCTACTCCATCGAGATCCTGGCCGAGATCAACAACGCGGCCAAGCAGGACCTCGCCGCCATCCGCGCCCAGGCCGATTACTTCATCGCATCCGGCGCCGACGTCATCGACGTGGGCGCCACCCCGGGCGCGCCGTTCCCGCACCTGGCCGAGGTGGTGCGGCACCTCCGCGCGGCCGGCATGCGCGTCAGCATCGACTCGTTCGACCGCGACGAGATCCGCACCGCCGTGGAGTGCGGCGCCGAGCTGGTGCTGAGCGTCAATGCGTCGAACCTCGCGGTCATCGAGGACCTCAAGGGCACCGGCGCCCGCGTGGTGGCCCTGCCGGAGCTCGGCCAGCCGCTCGACACCCTCGAGCCCACGCTCAACGCGCTGGAGCGCGCCGGCGTCCCCTACCTCATTGACCCGATCCTCGAGCCCATCGGCTTCAACTTCATGGCCTCGCTGGAGCGCTACGCCGAGGTGCACCGGCGCTACCCCGACGCGGGACAGATGATGGGCGTTGGCAACATCACCGAGCTGACGAGCGCGGACACCACCGGGATGCACGCCCTGCTGCTGGCCATCTGCCAGGAGGTGGGCGTCACGGCGGTCCTCACCACCGAGGTGATCCCCTGGGCACGGGGGGCGGTGAAGGAGATCGACATCGCGCGGCGGCTCATGCACCACGCGGTGACCCACGGCATCATCCCCAAGAAGCTCGACGACCGCCTCGTCACGGTGAAGGACCCGCGCATCCTCACCTACACCGAAGCCGAGCTGCGCGAGGTGCAGGCGCAGGTGAAGGACCCCAACTTCCGCATCTTCGCCGACCGCGAGCGCATCACGGTCTTCAATCACGAGACGTTCGTGGTGGGCACCGACATCCAGGCCATCTTCGACCAGCTCGGCATCACCGAGGCGTCGCACGCCTTCTACATCGGGAAGGAGCTCGCCAAGGCGCGGCTGGCCGTGGCGCTCGGGAAGACCTACCGGCAGGAGGGCGCGCTCAACTTCGGCTACCTCACGCCGGAGGAAGACCCCAACCGGGAGCACTTCCGGCCCACCCAGCGAAAGGCCCGCCCGGCAAGCTGAGGCGCGAAACCTCACTCCATCGCCCCGCGTACCGGAACCACCCCCACCGCCGGTGCCGCATGCCTCGGTTGCTTCCCGGAACGCTGTTCCTGCTCTGCGTTGCCACGCAGCTCCACGCGCAGCACCCGCTGACCTCCCGCATCACCGCCACGCTCGCGGCGCGCGAATCGGCCCTCATCGCCTTCCGGCACGACCTGCACCAGCATCCCGAACTCTCCGGGCAGGAGGAACGCACCGCCGGGCTTGTCGCCGCGCGGCTCCGCGCCCTGGGCTTCACCGTGCGCACCGGCGTGGGCGGGCACGGGGTCGTGGCGCTCCTCACCGGCGGCAGGCCCGGCCCCGTCGTGGCCTTCCGCGCCGACATGGACGCGGTGCCGAGCACCGATCCCGACCCCGCCCCGTACCGCTCCCTCGTCCCCGGCGTCCGCCACATCTGCGGGCACGACATCCACACCACCGTCGGCCTGGCCCTCGCCGAGGCCTTCGCCGCGGTGCGCATGGAGCTGCCGGGCAAGCTGCTGCTCATCTTCCAGCCCGCCGAGGAGCGCGCCTCCGGCGCCGCCGCCATGCTGCAGGACAGCCTCTTCTCGCTGGCGCGGCCCGCCGCCATCTACGCCGTCCACACCGCCCCGCTCGAGGTGGGCCGGCTCGGGAGCGAGCCGGGCCCCTTCTTCGCCGCGCGTGACCGGGTGGCCATCACCCTCACCGGCGACGGCGACCTCGCCGCGACGGTGGACTCCGTGCGCGCCCTGCTCGCCGCCAGCGCCACGATCACCCTCGCCCAGGCCCGCGGGGAGCTGGCCCCCGGCTTCGTCCTCGCGGAAGTGGGGCCGGTGGCGGGGACGGGACGGGAGCGCGTGGTCTGGGGCACGCTGAGCATTGCCGATCCCGCAGCCCGCGAGCGCACCCGCGCCCGGCTCGAGCGCGCCGTGCGCGCGCTGGCGCGTCCCGGCCTCACCGCCACGCTTCGCTACGACGCCCGCGCCGTCCCCGGTGTCCTCAACGATTCCCTGCTGGTGACCCGCGCCGACGCCGGCCTTCGGGCCCTGCTCGGCGACAGCGCCGTGGTGCGCGTGGGCGTGGTCCCGCCACTCTTCAGCGAGGACTTCGGCGCCTACGACCGCGTGGCCCCCACCGCCATGTACCTCCTGGGCGTGAGCAACAGCGCCCGGGGCTGGGTGGGCATGCCGCACACCGCCGGCTACATGGCCGATGATGCCGCCATCGTCCTCGGCGCCCGCGCCATGGCGGAGGTGCTCCTGGGCCGGCTCTCGGGCGGCTGACCCCTTCCCTTCATGCGCGGATAACCCCACTATGCGCGCATGGCCGCCCTGCCCCTCGTCGTCGAGCTCGCGCCCGCGCCCGATCCGGTGGCGGCCGCCGAGCGCTTCCTGGGACAGCCGCACCTCCTCTTCCTCGACAGTGCCGCCGGCCCCGCCCGGCTGGGCCGCTACTCCTTCCTCTCCGCCGCCCCAAGCCGGGTCATCCAGGCCAAGGGCCGGAGCGAGCCCGGCGCGCTGGCGCAGGCGCGGGCACTGCTTGCCCCGTTCCGGGCCGACCCGGTGCCCGGCCTGCCCCCCTTCCAGGGCGGCCTCGCGGGCTGGCTGGCGTACGATTTCGGCGAGACCCTCGAGCGCCTCCCCCGCCCCCGCTTCGACGACCTGAACCTGCCGGACGTGGTGCTCGGCCTGTACGACTGGGTCATCGCCTGGGACCACGAGGCGGGAAAAGCCTGGCTCATCTCCACCGGCATCCCCGAGACCGGCCCCGGGCGCGACGCCCGCGCCGCCGAGCGACTGGCCTGGGTGCGGCGGACCCTGGACGGGCCTGCGCAGGGCGCCGCCGGACGCCGCCTCGCCACCCACACCCTCGGGGCGCCCGCGCCGGCGTATCCGGTGGCGGACGTGGTGAACGCGCGCGAGATCGGCCTCCGCAGCAGCTTCACCCATCGCGGCTACCTCGACGCCGTGACCCGCGTCCGCGAGTACATCATCGCGGGCGACATCTTCCAGGCCAACCTCTCGCAGCGCTTCGACGCGCCGCTCGAGGAAGACCCGTGGCACCTCTACCGCCGCCTGCGCGAGGTAAACCCGGCTCCCTACGCCGCGTACCTCGAGTTTGGCGGCGTGGCGGTGGCCAGCGCGTCGCCGGAGCGCTTCCTGCAGCTCGACCCCGCGGGCCGGGTGGAGACGCGCCCCATCAAGGGCACCCGCCCCCGCGGCGCCACGCCGGAGCAGGATGCGGCGCTGGCGCAGTCGCTGCTGGCCAGCACCAAGGACCGGGCCGAGAACCTGATGATCGTGGACCTGCTCCGGAACGACCTCTCGCGCGCCTGCCGCCCGGGGACGGTGCGGGTGCCGGAGCTGTTTGCGCTGGAGCAGTACCGGACGGTGCACCACCTGGTGAGCACGGTGGAGGGAAAGCTCGTGGCGGGGAAGGATGCCGCCGACCTCCTGGCCGCCACCTTCCCCGGCGGCTCCATCACCGGCGCGCCCAAGGTGCGCGCCATGGAGATCATTGCCGAGCTGGAGCCGTCGCGCCGCGGCGTGTACTGCGGCGCCATCGGCTACTGGAGCGTCACGGGCGCGCTGGACACGAGCATCGTGATCCGCACCCTCGTGGCCGCGGGCGGGCGGCTCTATTTCTCCGCCGGGGGCGGCATCGTGGCCGACAGCGACCCGGAGCAGGAGTACCAGGAGACGCTCCACAAGGCGCGCGCCCTCCTCACCGCCGTGGCCGGCGCGGTGACCACGCCATGATCCTGCTCATCGACAACTACGACAGCTTCGTCTTCAACCTGGCCCGGTACGTGGCGGAGCTCGGGGAGGCGCCGGTGGTGCGGCGGAACGACGCCCTCAGCCTTGACGACATCGCGGCGCTGGCGCCGAGCCACATCATCCTTTCCCCGGGGCCGTGCACCCCCAACGAGGCGGGCATCTCGCTGGACCTGATCCGGCGCTTTGGCCCCACCCTCCCGCTCTTCGGGGTCTGCCTGGGCCACCAGGCCATCGGGCAGGCCTACGGCGCGGAGGTGGTGCGGGCGCGGAAGCCCATGCACGGCAAGACGAGCCCCATCCACCACCACGGGACGTCGGTCTTCAGCGGGCTGCCAAGCCCGTTCTCGGCAACCCGCTATCATTCGCTGGTCATCGCCCCGGAATCCCTGCCCGAGTCGCTCGAGGTCACCGCCACCACCGACGACGGCGAGATCATGGGCGTGCAGCATCGCGAGCACCCCGTGACGGGGGTGCAGTTCCACCCGGAGTCCGTGCTTACCGAGCACGGCTACCGGATGCTCGACTGGTTCCTCACCGGCGGCACGGGCACGCAGGTGCCCGCCCGCGCCGATTCCGCCGTCGAGCGCTAGCGCACGCTTCGTCCGCGTCGCCCCGCTGCCCGCCACCCGTACGCGCGGCCCACAGGCCGCGCCCGCGACGAGGCTGGCACGTTACCCACCCCCACCGGCCCCGGCTCGCGTCCATGCGCCTCCTCCCGCTCGCCCTGCTCGCCCTCCTCCCCGCGCCCGCGCTGGCCCAGTGGGACCGGGACACGACACCGCCGCCTGAGTACACCGAGGCGCGCGTCCGCATCCCCATGCGCGACGGCGTGAAGCTCCACACCCTCATCTACCACCCGGCGCACGACACCACGACGCTCCCCATCCTCATGATGCGGACGCCGTACGGCATCGACGGGCGGTTTCTGCGGATCGTGCAGAATTACTTCCGGGAGCTGGCGCGCGAGCGCTACATCTTCGTGCTGCAGGACATCCGCGGGCGCTACCAGTCGGAGGGGCAGTTCGTCATGCAGCGCCCCCTCGACCCCGCGGGCGTGGACGAGAGCAGCGACACCTACGACACCGTCGAGTGGCTGGTCCGCACCCTGCCCCACAACAACGGCAAGGTGGGCGTCCTCGGCATCAGCTACCCCGGCTGGCTCGCCGCCATGGCCGGCGTCAACGCGCACCCCGCCGTGAAGGCCGTCTCGCCCCAGGCGCCCATGACCGACACCTGGATGGGCGACGACTTCTTCCACCAGGGCACCTTCCGCCTGAGCTACGGCTTCGAGTACGCCGCCGACATGGAGCTGTCGAACGACGGCTCGGTCCCGCTGCCCATCACCCGCTACGACACCTACGACTGGTACCTGGCCCAGGGCCCCCTCGCCACCCTCACCACGCTCCTCGGCGGCAAGGTGCCCACCTGGACCGCGTACCGGACGCATCCCACGTACGACGCCTTCTGGCAGCAGCGCGCCCTCACCGGCTACCTGACGAAGCTCACCGTGCCCACGCTCACCGTGGGCGGCTGGTGGGACCAGGAGGATCTCTTCGGGCCGCTCGCCACCTACCGGGCGCTCGAGAAGCTCGACACCGCGGGGATCAACTACCTGGTGATGGGCCCCTGGAATCACGGCGGCTGGCAGCGCGCCGGGGACAGCCTCGGCAAGATCGACTTCGAGCAGCCCACCGGTGACTACTTCCGCGACCAGGTGCAGGCGCCCTGGTTTGCCTACTGGCTCAAGGGCAAGGGCCGGCTCCCGATCCCCGAGGCACTGGTCTTCGTGGGCGGTGAGAACCAGTGGCGCGCCTTCACCAGCTGGCCGCCGAAGGAAGCCAGGACCACCAGGCTGTATTTCGGCGCCGACGGCCGCCTCTCCTTCACCGCGCCCACGGCGGCGGCCGCGTTCGACCAGTACGTCTCCGATCCCGCGCACCCCGTCCCCTATCGCGCCCGGCCCATCCAGACCACCTACAATGCGCGAGGCTCGCACTGGTACACCTGGATGGTCGAGGACCAGCGCCAGGTGCACGGCCGCCCCGACGTGCTGAGCTGGGAAACCGAGCCGCTCACCGAGAACGTCACCATTGCCGGCGACATCGTGGCCCGGCTCTTTGCCTCCACCACCGGCCAGGACGCCGACTGGGCCGTGAAGCTCATCGACGTCTACCCCGACAGCAGCCGCCGCCTTNCTTCTGGCAGCAGCGCGCCCTCACCGGCTACCTGACGAAGCTCACCGTGCCCACCCTCACCGTGGGCGGCTGGTGGGACCAGGAGGACCTCTTCGGACCGCTCGCCACGTACCGGGCGCTCGAGAAGCTCGACACCGCGGGGATCAACTACCTGGTGATGGGCCCGTGGAACCACGGCGGCTGGCAGCGCGCCGGCGACAGCCTCGGCAAGATCGACTTCGAGCAGCCCACGGGCGACTACTTCCGCGACCAGGTGCAGGCGCCCTGGTTTGCCTACTGGCTCAAGGGCAAGGGACGGCTGCCGATCCCGGAGGCGCTGGTCTTCGTGGGCGGCGAGAACCAGTGGCGCGCCTTCACCAGCTGGCCGCCAAGGGAAGCCAGGACCACCAAGCTGTACTTCGGCGCCGGCGGCCGGCTGTCGTTCACCGCACCCACCGCGACGGCTGCGGCGTACGATCAGTACGTCTCCGATCCCGCGCACCCCGTCCCCTATCGCGCCCGGCCCATCCAGACCACCTACAACGCGCGCGGCTCCCGCTGGTCCGCCTGGATGGTGGAAGACCAGCGCCAGGTGCAGGGTCGCCCCGACGTGCTGAGCTGGGAAACCGAGCCGCTCACCGAGAACCTCACCATCGCCGGCGACATCGTGGCGCGGCTCTTTGCCTCCACCACCGGGCAGGATGCCGACTGGGCCGTGAAGCTCATCGACGTCTACCCCGACAGCAGCCGCCGGCTGGCCGCCGAGATGGGCGGCTACCAGCTCATGGTGGCCGGCGACATCCTGCGCGGCCGCTACCGCAGCAGCTGGACCCACCCCACCCCGCTGGTGCCGGGCCAGGTGACGTCCTTCACCGTGGACCTGCACCAGCAGAGCTACACCTTCCAGCGCGGCCACCGCATCATGGTGCAGGTGCAGAGCACCTGGTTCCCCGTCTACGACCGGAACCCGCAGACCTGGGTCCCCAACATCTTCGAGGCCAGGGCCTCGGACTTCCGCGCGCAGACCCACAAGGTTTACCGCTCCGCCCGCTTCCCCTCGCACCTCGAACTCCCGGTGGTGACGCGATGATCCGTCGGTTCCTCCCGCTCGTCCTGCTGCTCACCGCCCCCCTCGCGGCGCAGCGCCCCGACGCCCTCCCGCTGCCCGAGAACCTGGTGGCCGACGGCCTGCCGCCCATTCCCGCGGGCCTCCGCGAGGAGGTGCGGCGCTACACCGAGTTCCGCACCGCGGGCTTCGTGGCCTGGAATCCGCTGAAGCGGGAGATGCTCATCAGCACCCGCTTCGCCAACACGGCGCAACTGCACCGCGTGAAGGCGCCGGGCGCCGATCGCACCCAGCTCACCTTCTTCGACGAGCCCATCGGGGAGGCCAGCTGGTCGCGCGACGGCGGCAGCCTCGTCTTCAGCCGCGATGCCGGCGGCAACGAGTTCACGCAGCTCTACCGCCTGGACCTGGCCGACGGCCGCGTCACCCTGCTCTCCGACGGCGGCCGCTCGCAGAACGGCGGCGTCCGCTGGTCCACCCGCGGCGACCGCATCGCCTACGGCTCCACCCGCCGCAATGGCGCCGACCGCGACATCTACGTGGCCGACCCCCGCGACCCCGGCCGCACCCGCCGCGTCGCCGAGCTCTCGGGCGGTGGCTGGTCGGTGGCCGACTGGTCGCTCGACGACAAGGAGCTGGTGCTGCAGGAGTACCTCTCCGTGAACCAGTCGCGCCTCTGGCGCGTGAGCCTGGTGAGCGGCATGCGCGACCTGCTCTACCCCGTCAGCGCCGACGACACCGTCGCCGTCCGCAATGCGCGCTACAGCCGCGACGGCCAGGGCCTCTACTTCATCGGCGATGCCGGCAGCGAGTTTGCCCGGCTCACCTACCTCAGCTTCGCCAGCGGCCGCACCACCGTCCTCACCCCGGGCCTCAACTGGGACGTCACCGAGTTCGAGCTCTCGCCGGACGGCAAGCGCATCGCCTTCGTCACCAACGAGGCCGGCACGTCGCGGGTCCACATCCTGGACCTCGCCACCCGCCGCGGCCGGCCGCTCTACCAGGTGCCCACCGGCATCGTCAGCAACGTCACCTGGCGTCCCCAGGGCGACGAGCTCGGCTTCACCCTGAGCAGCGCCCGCGTGGCCGCCGACGCCTACAGCATGAACTTCACCACCGGCTCCCTCATCCGCTGGACGGAGAGTGAAACCGGCGGACTCGACACCAGCACCCTCCCCGAGCCCGAGCTGGTGAAGTGGACCAGCTTCGACGGCCGCGAGATCACCGGGTTCCTTTACCGCCCGCTCGCGAAGTTCACCGGCCCCCGTCCCGTGCTCATCAACATCCACGGCGGGCCCGAGAGCCAGTCGCTCCCCGGCTTCCAGGGGCGCAACAACTATTTCCTGATGGAGCTCGGCGTCGCCATCATCTATCCGAACGTCCGCGGCTCCACCGGCTACGGGAAGTCGTTCGTCAAGCTCGACAATGGCATGCGGCGCGAGGACTCGGTGCGGGACATCGGCGCCCTCCTCGACTGGATCGACGGGCAGGTGACCCTCGACGCCTCGAAGATCATGGTCACCGGCGGCAGCTACGGCGGCTACATGACCCTCGCCGTGGCCACCACCTACAACGACCGCATCTGCTGCTCCCTCGACGTGGTGGGCATCTCGCACTTCACCACCTTCCTGGAGCGCACCGAGGCCTACCGCCGCGACCTCCGCCGCGCCGAGTACGGCGACGAGCGCGAGCCGGCCATGCGGGCCTTCTTCGACTCCATCGCCCCGCTGCACCGCGCCGACCGCATCACCCGGCCGCTGTTCGTGGTGCAGGGCGCCAACGACCCGCGCGTGCCCCAGGCCGAGGCGGAGCAGATGGTGGCGGCCGTGAAGAAGAACAAGGGACCGGTCTGGTACCTGCTGGCCCGGGACGAGGGCCACGGCTTCCGCAAGAAGGCCAACCAGGACTACCAGTTCCTGGCCACCATCGCCTTCATGCGGCAGCACCTCCTCGGCGCCGCCACGCCGTGATCATCGAGTCCATCGTCACCACCCAGGCGTTCGACGGGGCGGTGAACCTATTCGCGCGCCGAGCCCCGGTGCACCACCCGGGTGACGATCCGGGAGCGGGGTGGGGAGGCATCGATGGACACCACCTCCACCTCGCGCCAGGCGGCGGTGTCGGCGAGGATCGCCCCGCGCACCCGCTCGGCCGGGCGCGCGGGGTGATCCTGGCCGACACCGCCGCGTGGCGCGAGGTGGAGGTGGTGTCCATCGATGCCGCGCCGCCCCGCTCCCGGATCGTCACCCGGGTGGTGCACGGCGGCTCGGCGCGCGAATTTCCCGGCTTCAACCGCGCCCGGCACGCCGTCCTCGAGGCGGCCATCCTGGCCACCCGCACCCACCTGATCCCGGCACCCGAGCTCGAGGCCGACCTGGCCCGGCTCCGCATCATCGTGGACAAGACCGCCGGTCCCCGGGAACACGAGGCCATGACGCTGCTGGAACGATTCGTGGAGCGGAAGCTCGCGGGACGCACCGGATGACCACCGCCGATCTCCGTCCCATCCGCGTCACCGTGGAGGCCCCCGCGCGCCTCCACTTCGGCGTGCTGGACCTCCGCGGCCACCGCGGCCGGAGCTTCGGCGGGATCGGCGCCGCGGTCCCCACACCCTGCGTCCGCCTCGAAGCCACCCCCGGCGACCGCCTGACGGCCGAGGGCCCGGACTCCGGCCGGGCGCTCGAGTTTGCGCGGCGCTACCTCGAGCACGAGCGGATCACCGGTGGCGCCCACCTTCGCGTGCTCGCCGCCATCCCCGGCCACGCCGGCCTGGGCAGCGGCACCCAGCTGGCCCTCTCCGTGGGCCGCGCCCTCGCGGAGCTGCACGACCGCCCCTCCGACCCGCTGAGCCTGGCGCGCGCCGTCGGGCGCGGGAAGCGCTCCGCCATCGGCACCTGGACCTTCGCGCTGGGCGGGTTCATCCTCGAGGGGGGACGGCGGCCCGGGGACGATTCCATCGCACCCCTCATTGCCCGGCTGCCGGTGCCGCCGGCCTGGCGCTGCGTCATCGCCATTCCCGAGGGGGATCCGGGGCTTTCGGGCGCGGCGGAGGCGGAGGCGTTCCGGCAGCTGCCGCCGCCGGCCGAGCGCGAGGTGGAGCGGGTGGCGCACCTCGTCCTCATGCAGCTCCTCCCCGCCCTCGCCGACGGCGACCTCACCGCCTTCGGCTCGGCGCTCTCCGAGGTGCAGCGGATCACGGGCGGCTGGTTTGCGGTCGCGCAGGGCGGTGCCTTTGCGGCGGGGCCCACCCGCGCCCTGATCGGCCAGCTCGAGGCGTTCGGGGCGGCCGGCGTGGGCCAGAGCTCCTGGGGCCCCACCGTCTACGGCCTCGTCCCCCACGAGGACGCCGCCCGGGACATGGCCCAGCGGGTCCGGGCCTTCCTCGGCGGCCGGGGGACGGTCCTCACGTCGGGATTCGCCGAGCGGGGGGCCCTGGTGGACAGCGTCTGGCGGCAACAGGGGGGGTGACCCCCAGCAGGAACCGGGGGGGCGGGACGGCCTGATTGACAGTCTATTCCTCGGCCCGTATAATCAGCCCTCGCATCTGACGGTGGGTTCCGGCCGGGAACCTCCGTTGAGTTGGGTGGTACTACCAGAGGTTCGGTAGGGCCGCAACAGCCGAGGGATCCCCACCCTCGGCCGATAACAAGCCCACAAGTTCCGTAGGTCTTCACATCATAGTCAGGTCCCGCCAGGGACCGCCTTTCGCATCGCCAGAGGTTGGGCATGGGAGCCGTGTCTTCCTGCTATCCCAGCACTTGGGCCTTCGTCGCGTCCCGTCCGGTGGCGCGGGGGCTGTGTGGCGTGCGGCATCATGGGCAGGACTCGGCGGCCGTCACCATGATTCAGAATGGGACGAATGGTCGCTGGTGGTGGTACGGGACGGAGGATCAGGGCAGGTAACGCACGACGGTCGCATGGCGGAGGGTTCGCCGGGCGGCCGTTCGGGTTTTGGGGAGGGGTAGTGCCGCCCTCCTCGTCCGCCCGGGGAGTTTGAGGACCGCTCGCGAACGCCGGCGCGAGCGCCTGAGACGCCCCGCGCAGTCAGTAGCCCCCGTGGCTGCTGTCACCCTTCATCATGAGGTCATGCTATGAACCGTATTTCCCGCAGGATGTTGTCGGGCGGGCTCGTCGCGGGGCTGTCGCTCCTCGCGATCGAGGCCAACGCCCAGGCGCGCTCGGGCGCCTGGACGCGCAACGCGGCGGAGGGCGAGTGGACCATGCCCGGCCGCGACTACAGCCTCCAGCGCTTCAGCCCGCTGGCCCGGATCAACACGACCAACGTCGCCGGCCTCAAGGCGTCGTGGACGTTCTCGACCGGTACGCTCCGCGGGCACGAGGGCAACCCCCTCGTGATCGGCAACGTGATGTACGTGCACACGAGCTTCCCGAACATCGTGTACGCGCTCGACCTCTCCAAGGAAGGCGCGCCGCAGATCTGGAAGTACGTGCCCCAGCAGTCGCCGGACGCGATCCCGATCGCGTGCTGCGACCTGGTGAACCGCGGCACCGCGTACCACCCGAGCGGCAAGATCTACATCAACGCGCTGCAGGGCGACCTCATCGCGCTCGATGCCAAGACCGGCAAGGAGCTGTGGAAGGTCCGGCACCCGGAGCGTTCGGGCACCCAGGTCGAGGCCATCACCTACAAGGATGGCGCCACGATCACCGTGGCCCCGATCGTGATCAAGGACGTGGTCATCACCGGCATCTCGGGTGGTGAGTTCGGCGTCCGTGGCCGCGTGTCGGCGTTCGATGCCAACACCGGCAAGCACCTCTGGACCGGCTATTCGACCGGCCCGGACAGCGAGGTGCTCATCTCGGGTGATGCCAACAGCAACTACCCGAGCCACAAGGGCAAGGACCTCGGCGTCAGCACCTGGCAGGGCGACGAGTGGAAGAAGGGCGGCGGCACCACCTGGGGCTGGTACAGCTACGACCCCGAGCTGAACCTCTTCTACTACAACACCGGTAACCCCGGCTCCTGGAACCCCGACCAGCGTCCCGGCGACAACAAGTGGTCCATGACCATGTTCGCCCGGAACCCCGAGAACGGCCAGGTGAAGTGGGCGTACCAGATGACGCCGCACGACGAGTGGGACTACGACGGCGTCAACGAGAGCATCCTGTTCGAGAAGGGCGGCCAGAAGCTGCTGGCGCACTTCGACCGTAACGGCATCGCCTACACCGTCGACCGCACCAACGGCAAGGTGATCGTCGGCCGCGCCTACGGCCCCATCAACTGGGCCAAGGCCGACATCGACCTCACCACCGGCCTCCCGGTGCGTGACGCCCGCTACGGCACCACCTCGAAGAAGAACACCGAGGGCATCTGCCCCGCGGCGATCGGCTTCAAGGACCAGCAGCCGGCGGCGTACTCGCCGATCACCGGCCACTTCTACGTCCCCGCGAACCACATCTGCATGGACTACGAGGGCGTCGAGGTGAAGTACACCCGCGGTCAGCCGTACGTCGGCGCGATCGTGCGGATGTTCCCGGGCCCGGGCGGCCACCGCGGCCGCTTCTTCGCCTGGGATCCGATGGCGGGCAAGGTGGTCTGGGACAACCCGGAGAACCTGGCCGCGTACGGCGGCGCGCTCACCACGGCCGGCGGCCTGGTGTTCTACGGCACCATGGAGGGCTGGCTCAAGGCGCTCGACCAGCGCACCGGCAAGCTCCTGTGGAAGTTCAAGACCCCCTCGGGCATCATCGGCAACCCGATGACCTACACCCAGGCGGGCAAGCAGTACGTGGCGGTGCTCTCGGGCATCGGCGGCTGGGCCGGCATCGGCGTGGCCGCGGGCATCGGCGCTGAGGATCCGACCGCCGGTCTCGGCGCGCTCGGCGCCTTCGGCGACGCGGGCCAGTTCTCCACCCAGGGTGGCGTGCTGACCGTCTTCAGCCTCTAAGCAGTTCCCCGGACCGTATGGGGGTGGCATCCCCACCCCTATACGGCTCCGGACCCTGAGCGTAGCTTGGCGGGGGGCGGGTCTCCGACCCGCCCCCCGTCATGTTCAGCAAGCCGTGCCGGCCGCGCCCCGGATGCCGCGGTGCCCGGCCTTCCACTCGGGATCACCCGACCGTGACCCGGGGTAGATTTAAGGATGACCGTCGTGCGATTTTCCGTCACCGTCCTCGCCGTGGCCTCGCTCGCGGCCCTGCCCCTCCAGGCGCAGCGGCCCGCCCCCATGCAGCCCGGCCTCCTCCGCGTCTGCGCGGATCCCGACAACCTCCCCTTCTCCAACGAGGCGGGCGAGGGTCTCGAGAACCGCATCGCGGAGCTGATGGCGAAGACCTGGGACTCCAAGCTCGAGTACGTCTGGTGGGCCGCGCCGCGGGGCATGATGCGGATGCTCAATGGCCGCTACTGCGACGTCACGCTCCAGATGCCGGTGCTCTCCGACATGGCCGGCGTCACGAAGCCGTACTACCGGACCAGCTACGTCATCGTCCAGCGCAAGGATGCGCCCCATCGCGTCACGGGGCTCGACGATCCGGAGCTCAAGCGCCTCAAGATCGGCGTGCACCTCTTCTCGGCCGACGGCGAGAACACGCCCCCGGCCATGGCCCTGTCCCGGCATGGCGTGGTGGGGAACCTCGTCGGCTTCAGCACCACCTACGTGGGCGGGCAGGCCCGCCCGGAAGACATCGTGAAGGCGGTGGCCGACAAGTCGATCGACCTCGCCATGGTGTGGGGCCCCATCGCCGGCTATTACGCCAAGCGGCTCGGGCTCGACCTCAGCTTCACGCCGATCGAGGACGATACTCTGACCCGGATGCCCTTCGCCTACAGCATGGGCATGGCCACGCGGCGCGCCGATCGCGCCTTCCGGGACAGCGTGCAGGCGTTCATCGACGCGCACCGCCCCGAGCTGCAGCGGATCCTGGACGACTACGGGATCCCCACCGTGCCCATCCCCGCCGACTCGGCGCGGGGCGGCCCGGGTCGCTGACGGCCGTTTCGACCACCCACCCGCGACGCCGGCTGTCGTGGCGGGCTTTGTTCACCCGAGGAAAGGACCTGGAGAAGCAATGACGACGTTGGTGATGCGCGTGCTCACGCGCGCGGCGCTGGTGGCGGGCTTGGCGCTCGTGTTCGGGGTGGGGTCGGCGGCGGCGCAGGCGCGCGACCAGTATCACGTCGCGCCGCGGGACACCGTGGACGTGGACACCTACAACGGCTGGAAGCAGTACGAGCTCAACTGCTCCCGCTGCCACGGCGAGTACGGCGTCGGCAGCTCCTTTGCGCCGGCGCTCGTGGTCTCCCTCAAGCCCGACCAGACGATCCCCACCCAGGAAGCCTTCATCCAGGTGGTCTGCGCCGGCCGCCCCGACAAGGGGATGCCGTCCTGGTGCGCCCTCGGCCTCGAGATGGACAAGATCCAGCGCATCTACAGCTACCTGAAGGGCCGCGCGGACGGCAAGATCGGCATCGGCCGGCCCGCCGTACGGAGCGACTCCTAACGCCCGTCACTCCCCTCCGGCCGCCGTCGGCCAGGCCCCCCGGGCCCGGCTGCCGGCGGCCGGCGTCGTTTCCGGAGGTTCCATGCGTCTCCTGCTCCTGACCGCGCTCCTCGCCCTGCCGGGCCCCGTGCTGGCCCAGGACATGGGCGCCATGCCCATGGGAGCCCAGGGCGGCATGGCCGCCGCCCGTCCCCCCGCCGAGTCGCTCCGGACGGCCGCGCAGGTCACGGCCTACCTCGCCACGGTGCCGCCCGGGAGTATCCCCGACCTCCGCGGGCTGCATCTCGACTCGCTCGACTTCCGCGGCGTGGACTTCCGGAAGGCGGACCTGACCGGTGCCACGCTCGCCGGCGCCCGGTTCGACGGCGCCGACCTCTTCAGCTGCGACCTCACCGACGCCGTGGCCCCGGGGGCCAGCTTCGTGAAGGCCAACCTCGACGGCATCACCCTCCGCCGGGCCCAGCTCCCCCGGGCCATGCTCCGCGGGGCCAGCCTCTTTGCCACCATCCTCGAGGGGGTGGACCTGCGTGAGGCGGATCTCCGGGACACGCGTATCATAGGGTACCTGCGGAAGGCCAACCTGGCCGGCGCCCGGCTCGACGGCGCCAACATCGGCGCCGATCCCGGCAACCAGTCCATGGGCGTCATGCGGGCCCAGTTCACCAGCGCGGACCTGACGGGCGCGAGCCTCGCCGGCGCCAATCTCTACAAGGCGGACTTCTCCTACGCCGTGCTCCGGGGCGCCGACTTGAGCCACGCCGACCTCCGGAACAGCGACCTGGTGCAGGCCGACTTCACCGAGGCCACCCTCACCGGTGCCAAGCTGGCGCTGGCCGACGTGAGCGGCGCCATCTTCACCCGCGCCGTGGGCATCACCACCATCCAGGGACTCGACCAGGCGCGTCGCCGCGCCGAGGCCATCTTCTAGCCCTTCACCCCCCTTCGCCATGCGCACTCGCCTTGCCCCCGTCCTCCTCCTCGCCACCGTCGCCTGCGCGCCCAAGGCCGGGGAGAAACCCGCCGAGGCCGTCAGCGGCCCGGGCGGCGACCTCGTGTACGTCACCAACGAGGACAGCCGCGACCTGACCATCATCGACGCGTCCACCGACAGCGTCATCGCCACGATCTTCGTGGGCACCCGCCCGCGGGGCGTGAAGGTGAGCCCCGACGGCAAGACCGTCTACGTGGCGCTCTCCGGCAGCCCCAAGTGCCCGCCCACCATGCCGGATGAGGAGTGCGAGAAGCTGCCGGTGGACAAGAGCCAGGACGGCATCGCCGTGGTGGACGTGGCCTCGATGAAGACCATCAAGACGATCCCGGGCGGCAGCGACCCCGAGGCGTTCGACGTGAGCCCCGACGGCGCGAAGCTCTTCATCTCCAACGAGGACGCCGACAGCGCCACCATCGTGGACGTGGCGAGCGGCAAGCCCGTGGCCAACGTGAAGGTGGGCGACGAGCCCGAGGGCGTCACCCTGGCCCCCGACGGGAAGACCGTCTGGGTCACCGGCGAGACCGACCACGACATCACCGGCGTGGACGTGGCGACGGGGCAGGTGATCGGCAGCATCGACACCGAGGGCAAGCGGCCGCGCGGCATCGGGTTCCTCCCCGACGGCAGCCGCGCCTACGTCACCAACGAGATCAGCGGCACCGTCTCGGTGATCGACATGGCGGCCAGGAAGGTGCTCAAGCAGGTGGCCTTCGGCGAGGACGCGCGCCCCATGGGCATCGTGGTGCAGCCCGACGGCAAGCGCATCTTCATCTCCCTGGGCCGCGGCAAGGGGGTGGCCGTCCTCGACCCCGCCACCGACTCCATCACCGCCACCGTCGAGGTGGGCGCCCGCCCCTGGGGCATCGCCCTCTCGCGCGACGGCACGAAGCTCTACACCGCCAACGGGCCCGGCAACGACGTCTCGGTGGTCAGCACCGCCACCATGACGGTCATCAAGCGGATTCCCGCCGGTTCCATCCCGTGGGGCGTTGCCGTGGGGCCGCGGCCGTAGATCCGAGGCTTCGGTGCGTCTCGGCGCAGAGGCGCCGGACGCGGAAACCGCAGAGGCACAGAGGACATGGAGGGCCCACCGGAGAACAGCCGCTGGTGGGGGTGCTGGTTCGGGAAGGCCACGCACCCACCGATCGAGGAGCCCCCATGGACAATGGAGCCCGGGAATGGCATGCGCCATCCCGGGCTCGGTTTCTCCGCGTCCTCCGCGTCCTCCGCGCCTCTGCGTGGTTCGCAGCGCCGGGCCGAGCCCCTACGCCATCGGCCGCCAGTATCAGCACCGACCCCGGCCACCGCCACGCGATCCAGCCGTCGAGTCCCCACGCCTTGCCCGCGCGCGCCAGGAAGAGGGTGATGGCCGTGCAGATGAGCAGGTAATGGAAGCCCTGCGCCGAGGCCGACATGTGCCAGGTGGCCAGCGCGTACATGCAGCTCAGGTACAGCGCGCCGAGCGCGCCGAGGCCCGCGAAGAGGCCGAAGACCAGCGAGATCCCCACCAGCGCCTCCCCCCACGCCGTGAGGCTGGCGAAGAGCGGGACGTTGGCCAGCACGTTGGCCTCGACGAAGGTCTTGTACCAGGTGATCGGGTTCTCGGCCATCTGCTTCATCATCACGTTGGGCATCGTGTCGATCCAGCGCTGCTGCACCTGCAGGAAGGGGATGAATCCCGCCAGCAGCGTGAACTCGAGCTTGGTCCAGAGCGCCTTGAAGAACCAGAACCCGTACGCCACGCGCAGCGCGGCGAGCCAGCGGCTCGGGTGCGACATGTCGACGGGGGTGGGTGTCGCGGGGAGTGGTCATCGCACCGGGGAAGAGGTGGGCGAGAAGCTACCGCGCGGGCCCGGCGGGCGATAGAGCCAGCCCCGTGGCCACCGCCACGAACGTCCACGTGTCCGCCAGTTCCTCCAGGGCCTTGGACACCGGCTTGCCCGCGCCATGGCCGGCGTCGGCCTCGAGGCGGAGGAGCACCGGCTGCGGGGACGCCGTGGCGGCCTGCAGCCGCGCGGCCATCTTCCGCGCATGCAGCGGATCCACCCGCGTGTCGCCCGCCGCGGTGGCCAGGAGCACGGCGGGATACGCCACGCCGTCGCGCACGTGGTGATACGGGGAATACGCGCGGAGCCAGCGGAACGCCACCGCGTCGTCCGGGTCGCCATACTCCGGGATCCAGAGCCGCGCGATCCGGAAGCGGTGGTAGCGCAGCATGTCGAGGAGCGGCACCTGGATCACCACCGCGGCGAAGAGCTCCGGCCGCTGCGTCAGCACCGCGCCGGCGAGCAGCCCGCCGTTCGAGCCGCCGGCCAGCGCCAGGCGGCGCGGGGCTCGCTGTGTACTGCTCGCGGATGAGCCACTCCGCCGCGGCGATGCAGTCGTCGAAGGTGTTCTGCTTCCGCGCGAGCATCCCCGCCTGGCGTTACGCCTCACCGTACTCGCCGCCCCGGAGGTTGGGGATGGCGAGCACCCCGCCCCGCTCCAGCCAGAAGAGCCACGCGCGCGAGAACTGCGGTGTCAGGCTGATGTTGAAGCCGCCGTAGCCGGTGAGGTAGGCGGGGGCCGTGCCATCCCGCACCAGGTCCCGCCGGTGCACCAGGAACATGCTGACCGGCGTGCCGTCGCGGCTCGCCACCATCACCTGGTCCACTCCGCCACCGGTACCGCTCCGGCGCCACCTGCGCCTCGACCCGCGCCCAGCACCGCGCCGCCGTCCGGCAGCTCCACGCCATACAGGCCCGGCGGCACCGTGTAGGATGCAAACCCATAGACCAGCGCATCGGACGTCGCCTCGCTCCCCCATCCCATCACGCTGCCCATGGCCGGCAGGGCCAGGTCGCGCACCGCGCCCCCGCGCGCGGCACCACGCGGAGCCGGCTCGACGCCCGCTCCACGTACGAGAGCGCCACGTGCCCGCGCGTGACCCGAACCCATCGAGCACCGCGTCGGCGCGCGGCGGAACCAGTTCCGCCTCCCAGCGGGTCGAGCGCGGGCGCGCCGCCGGCGCCCGATAGAGCGCGTACTGCGGCGAGTGGACGTTGCTCCGCACGTAGAGGACGTCGTCCTCCACCTCCGGGGCCTCGAAGGCATGCGGCAGGTCCCGCACCACCGGCTGGAGCCCGCGGCCGTCCTGCCGGTCCTCGAGCCAGAGGTCCACCTGGTCAAAGGTCCGCGCCACCGACACCAGCAGCCACCGCCCGTCGCCCGACAGCTTCACGCCGGGCCAGTGTGCCCTTCTGCGCCGGCTGGAAGACGGGGCGGTCCGCGGCGTCGGTGCCGAGGGCGTGGAACCAGATGGCGCGGTGATACTGGCGCGGCCTGCGTCGGGCACCGTGCCGGGCCGGGGGTAGCGGGCGTAGTAGAACCCGCGCCCGTCGGGGGAGCTGTAAGGCGAGCGCGGTGGCGCGGGTGCCGGGGATGACCTCGCCGAAGGTGGCGCCGGTGGCGACGTCCAGGAGGTGGAGGGTGCTCTCCTCGGTGCCGCCCCGGGAGAGGCCATAGGCCAGCAGGCGGCCGTCGGGGCTCGGGAAGTACCAGTCGAGGGCGGTGGTGCCCCGCGCGTCGAGCGCGTTGGGGTCGAGCAGCACCCGGTCGGCGCCGGCGGGCCCGTCGCGCACCAGCAGCACCGGCTGGTCCTGCGCCCCCTCACGGCGCTGGTGGAAGAACCGCCCCCCCGCCATGGCCGGTGCACCGAGCGCCCCGATGGCCAGGAGCTCGCCGAGCCGCGCGTGCACCACGGCGCGCCCCGGCTGCGCCGCCATCCACGCGGCGGTGTGTGCGTTCTGCGCCTCGGTCCACGCCCGCACCTCGGCGCTGTCCCCTTCCTCGAGCCAGCGATAGGGATCGGCGACGGGCTCGCCGTGGAGGACGTCGCTGACGGGGGCAACGCGGGTGG
>JBGAOL010000427.1:0-3205 GCA_044221825.1 Gemmatimonadales bacterium | reverse complement strand
CCGCCCCGAGCCGAACGCATTTCCCGACACCCTGGTGCACGCGCCGGTGCCGATGGAGATCGCCTCGCTCCTGCCAGCCGGCAACCCGTCGCTCAAGGACATCCGGCCGCTGCTGTGGATCAGCGGCCCGGTGTGGCTGCAGATGGTGTTCCTGGCGCGCCTCGTGGGCGGGGGCTTCGGCTGGCTGTGGTGGCGGACCCGGCCCAAGGATGGCCGCGGGGCCGCGCCGCCCGAGGTGGCGGAGCTGGACCCGGGGCCATTTGTCCGCGCGCTGCGCGCGCTCGAGGCCGTCGAGGCGCGCGCCGCCGCGAGTGGCGCGGCGGTGGACCCGCTCTATGCCGAGGTGGCGTCGGTGCTCCGCGGCTGCCTGCTCGAGATCGGCGCGCTCCCCCATCCGGGACTTACCACCCCGGAGGCACCGGTCCGCCTGCCCGAGCCACTCAAGGCGGGCGGCGGCGCCGAGCGGTTGCTCCGGGTCCTGGGCGACAGCGACCTGGTGAAGTTCGCGGCGGTGCACCCCGACCTGCCCGCGGCGCGCCATCACGTCGAGGGCGCCCGCGCGCTGCTCGAGGCGTGGCGCGCGGTGGCCGAGCGGAAGCCGCCGGCGGAGGAGGCCGCATGAGGCTGGCGGCGCCCTATTTCCTGGTCCTGCTGCTGGCCCCGCTGTGGGTGCTGATGCAGCGCTGGCGCCGGCGCACCCAGCCGCCGGCGGAACGGCTGGCCTTCCCGGGGGTGCGGCTCGTGCGGCAGGCCGGCTCCACGCTGCGGGCCCGCTGGCACGCGCTCCCCGCCACGCTCGGGCTCCTGGGGCTCACGCTGCTGGTGCTGGGCCTGGCGCGCCCGCAGGTGCCGGGCAACGCCGACCCCACCCGCATCCGCTCCCGCAACATCATGCTGATCCTCGACATCTCGAGCAGCATGAAGGCCACCGACTTCAAGCCCGACAACCGGCTCGGCGTGGCCAAGACGGTGCTGCGCGACTTCGTCAGGCACCGCCAGGGCGACCTCATGGGCCTGGTGGTGTTCTCCAGCCGCGCGTTCATCCAGGCGCCGCTCACCACCGACGTGGACGTGCTGGACCGCCTGATCGACCAGGTGGACATCGGCATGCTGCCGGACGGCACCGCGATCGGCACCGCCATGGCGCTGGGCCTCTCCCAGCTCAAGAACCTGCCGGACAAGGCGTCGGTGGTCATCCTCATCACCGACGGCGCCAACAACACCGGCGAGCCCACACCCCGCCAGGCGGCCGAGGCGGCCAAGGCGCTCGGCATCCGGATCCACACCATCGGCGTGTCGTCGCCGGACACCACGGCCATCGCGCTCAACGGCGTGTGGAGCCTCCGGAGCCTCTCGGGACGGCTGTCCACCAAGGACGAAGCGGCGCTCAAGGACATCGCCGCGCGCACCGGCGGGCAGTACTACAAGGCCACCGACCCCGAGGTGCTCCGCGCGGTGATGAGCGAGATCGACCCGATGGAGCGGATCGAGGTGAAGGTGAGCGAGACGCGGCGCTACCACGAGCTGTTCCCGTGGTTCGTGAGCCTGGGCCTCGCCCTGCTGCTCGGCGAACTCCTGCTCAGGGCCACCTGGCTCCGGACGCTGCCATGAGCCTGCCCTTTGCGCAGCCCGGCGCGCTCATCCTGCTGCTGGTGCTGCCGGCGCTCTGGGTCATCGCGCGCGCAGCGCTAGCCGAGCGGCGAAAGGCGTTGGCCGCGTGGGCGGCGCCCGGGGTGCTGGCGCGGACCTCCGCGCTGCCGGAGGAGGGCGGCCCGCGCTGGCGTACGCTGCTCCGCTGGGGCGGACTCGCGTGCGTGGTGGTGGCGCTGGCACGACCGCAGATCGGGCGGTCTCCGGCGCAGGTGGCCAAGACGGGGCGCGACCTCATCGTGGCGCTGGACCTGTCGCGCTCCATGAAGACGGAGGATGTGGGGCAGGACCGCCTGTCGCTGGCCAAGCGGCTCGGATGGCAGCTGGCGGCCGCGCGCGCCGGGGACCGGGTGGGCCTGGTGATCTTCGGCGGCGGCGGCTTCCTCCAGCTCCCGCCCACCACCGACCTCGGCACCTTCCAGCTGTTCCTCGAGGCCGCGAGCTACGACGACATCGCCGACCCCGCCACCGACGTGGCGGCGGGCCTCCGCGTGGCAGAACGGGTGCTGCGGCGCGAGGGGGCCGGCATCGGGTCGCGCGCGGTGCTGCTGCTCTCCGACGGCGAGCGCTCCGAGGGACCGCTCGACCCGGTGCTCGATCTCTACCGTCATGCGCGGCTGCCGGTCTTCGTGGTGGGTGTCGGCACCCGCGAGGGGGGCCAGGTCCCGGCCGATACGGCGGACCACGAGGGCGAGTGGCACCTGGACGGCATCGGGCGGCCGGTGGTCTCCCGCCTCGCCGAGGAAGACCTGCAGCGTGTCGCGGAAGCGGGGGGCGGCGCCTACGCCCGCTGGGACGACAAGGCCGCCCTCGACCGCCTGGCCAAGGACCTCGCGACGCTCCAGCCCCGCACCCTGACGGGCCAGCCCGCGGACGAGCCCACCGAGTGGTACCAGCTCCCGCTCGCCCTCGGGCTCGTCCTGCTCCTGGCCGACCTGATCCTCGCCAATCGGCCGCGCGCGCGGCCAGCGGCGCGACCCACGCTCCGGCCGCGCGGCGCGCCGGCCTCGGCGCTCTCCCCAACCGGCGCCCCCCGCAGCACTGCCCCGTGGCGCCCCGCGCTCGGCGGGCCGCAGGCGGCTGCCCAGGCCGGCGTGGCCACGCTGCTCCTGCTCACGCTGCTCTCCTGCACCCCCACCAACGACGCGGTGCGCGGGCGGCAGCTGTACGAGCAGGGCAAGTACCTGGAGGCCTACGAGGCCTACCAGCGGCTCCTGTCGCAACAGGGCGGCCCGGCCGTGCGGTTCAACGCCGCCAACAGCCTCTACCGCCTGAAGCAGTACAATGACGCGGCCAGCACCTGGCGCGAGGCCATGAGCGGCGACGACCGCCTCCGGCAGCAGGCCTTCTTCAACATGGGCAACGCGTACGTCCGCGCATCCGAGGACGCCAACGCGCTGAGCGACTACCTGGGCAAGGCCATCGCCGCGTACGAGGAGGCGCTGCGCCTCGACCCCACCGACCGGGACGCCAAGTGGAACCTCGAGATCGCGCTCCAGAAGCGGGGCGACGTGCCGCAGCAGGGCTCGCGCGGCCGCGGCGGCCGGGCCGACTA
>JBGAOL010000426.1:0-3221 GCA_044221825.1 Gemmatimonadales bacterium | reverse complement strand
CGATGACCGGGTTGGCGAGGCCGCCCGTGAGCGCGCTCGACTTGAGCCGGAGCAGCGCCGTGATGCCCTGGATGAGTCCGGCCGCGCTCCCGCCCCCGATGATGCCGATGGCCCAGCGGAGCCCCGGCGGGACGTCGGTGAGGACGGCCATGGACGCGAGCACGCCCGCGGCGATGGCCGCGGGCGTGGCGATGGTGTCGAGCGCGTTGTCGAGCCAGGGGATGTAGTAGGCCAGGACCTCGAGGACCGTGGCCACGCCGAGCGCCACGAGCGCGGGCGTGGTGGCGAGCCAGTCGAACCCGCCGGCGAGCGGCAGGTAGCCGAGCCGGCTGGCGGCGCCGGCGGCGAGCAGTGGCAGGAACACCCGAAAGCCGCTCGCCGCCGCCAACCCGAGCCCGACGGCGATGCTCAGGAGCTGCTCGCCGCCGGGCACCGTCACCTCAGTGGCCGGCGCGCAGCTTGCCGATCCGCTCGTGCAGCTGTTCCAGGACGATCTGCAGCTCGGCGTGCTCCGGATGCACCTCGCGGCCGGACTCCGTGTCGCACTCGGCGAGGATGCCCTTCAGGGTGTCGATGCCGCGGCGCAGCCGGAAGCGCGAGATGAACGCCGGATAGTTGCTGGTGCGCGACGCCGACAGCACCGCCCACACGCTGGTGCGGAGGTTGTCCACCGCGCGCTTCAGGTCCTCGAGTCCTTCCGGCGCGTTGGCCGACTTGAGGAGCTGCTGGTCGATGGTGGTGAGCTGGGTACGGAGCCGCGTGATCTCGGCGTTGAGCGGCTGGTTGTCCATGGACGACGCCTGGGAAGAGGTCACAGGGTCTTCCTGACCCGGTCGAAGCCCTGCTTGATCTCGTCGGCGAGCTTGCCGGCGGCCTCGCCGATGTCGCCGAGGGCGGTCTTGGCCTCGCCGCCGGCGGCGCCGGCGCGGAACTTGAGCTCGTCGAGCTTGGCCTCGAGCTCGGCCAGTTCCTCCTTGGCTTCCTGCTTGGCGAGGTGCATGCGGACCTTCAGTTCATCGCGCTCGCGCTCGAGGTCGCCGAGGGCGTCCTGCAGGCGGGCTTTCCAGTCGTTGAGCATAAGACTCTCCAGTCGGGGGCGAACAGGGAGCAGTGGCTCAAAAGCTAGCACCGTGCCGGGCGGTGTCGGTAGCCATGATCACGCCGGGTTCGCCCCCCGATGCGAATGCCTGCTCCACCCGCCAGCCCATCCGGGCGTACCAGCCAGCGTGGTGGGTGGTGTAGAGGTACACCCGTGCATGGCCCAGGGCGGCGGCCTCCTCGAGGACCCGGCGAGCGAGCATCTCGCCCAGTCCCTGGCCGCGCCGGTCCGGCTGCACGAAGACGCTGGCGAGCCAGGGGGTGAGCGGCGGAAAATCGGGCATGTCCTCGGCGAGGAGGCTCGCCGAGCCGACGAGCTCGGCTCCGGCATAGGCGACGATCGTGGTCGGCAGGTGACGACGCCGGGTGTGGGTGCGGAGCTCGGCGAGCGCCTCAGCTTCAGACCAGCCGGGGATGATCGCGGCCCACTCCTGCCAGTGCCACCGGGCGAGGACCGGGGCGGCGTCCGGGTGGTCGCAGAGGTAGCCGAGGGTGACGGTCACGGCTCGAGCCGGGTGAACTCGCCCTGGGCGACCGGGACCACGTCGCCAGCGACCGTCACCCGGAGCTGCTCCCCTTCCGGGACCACCGTGACGCGAAGCTCGCTGGGCCGCCCGCCACGGGCGCCCTGCTGGATGGCGATGACCGCGTTCGCCGGCCGGACACCGTGCCGCACGAGCCAGGCACCCGTGGGGCCCGCCGCGCTGCCGGTGGCCACGTCCTCGACGAGGCCCTGGTTGTCCCAGGTGCGGCCCTCGGGCACCTCGGGATCCACCACGTACACGAACTTGGCGCCGACGGAGGCGAGCAGCGCCTCGTACCCGGCGGCGCGGATGCGCGCCTCGCCGAAGCGGCGGCGCAGCGGCACGATCAGGTAGGGCAGGCCGGTGGTGACCATCTGGAGCGGCAGCGTGGTGTGGGCATCGCCGGGCTCGAGACCGAGGCCGGCCAGGAAGGGCGCCGCCTGCGCCGCGGTGAGCGGCGCCCCGAACTGGGCCACGCCCTGGTCCATGCGGGAGCGGAAGCCGTGCGGCGCGCGCCAGCTCTCCACCAGCACGCCACGCTCGCCGAGGCCGAAGGTCCAGGCCGCGTGGTCCGCCTCGGGCAGCGCCTCCTGGTGGGCCACGGCGGCGGCACCGAGGATGGGGTGACCGGCGAAGGGCAGTTCCTCGTCCACGGTGAAGATCCGCGCACGCACCCAGCGCGCGGGGCCGTCGATCTCGAGGAAGATGGCCTCGAACTGGTTGAGCTCGCGCGCGAGCTGCTGCATCAGGGGTGCGGGCAGGCCGCGGGCGTCGGGGAACACCGCGAGCCCGTTCCCGGCGAAGGGGCGGGCGGCGAAGACATCGACGTGGCGGTAGGGCAGCGGCAGGCGATACGGCGTCGGCATCACTGGGTGCGGGCAGGTGGGGCGAGGACGGTGCGGACGGTGCGGGTGGCGCGGGCCCTGGCGCCGTAGCGGGCGGTGTGCGCCTGCTGCAGCGCCGGTGCGTGCGCCTCACGATAGACCCGCAGCTGCTCCGCCGAACGGGCGCGATACTCGATGACGAAGGCCACGGCGCCCCCGGGCGCGGGCGGGTCGTCGCGGCGGGCGATCTCGGCGCCGGTGAAGCACCCCGTGGCCAGGACGTCCGGAATGTGCACCGCGCCCATCCATTCCTGCCAGTCGCCGGCCGCGGCGGCGTCCACCTCGACCGTGACGGCGTAGATCACCGCGCCCGCGGGCTCCCGGGTCAGGGCCACGAGCGCGGCCAGTGCCGCTTCGGCGTCCGCGTCGGGGACGAAGAGGTGATCGTGGTACGCGGCGGCCACCACGTTGCACGGGATCCCCGCCTCGGCGAGCACCGCGGCCACCCGGGCCATCATCCCCACGGCGGCAAAGTCCGAATGCACCGTGAGGACGATGCGGCGGCAGGGGAAGTCGAGCGGGAGGCGGAGGCGCTCGGCGTCCGCCCGGGGAACCACGAGGGTGAGCGCCTCGTCCTCGCGGACGGCCACGAGGGGGACGAGGCCGGCCGGGATGGAGCCGTCGGGCGCGCGGGTGAAGGCGTAGGGCACCGGGTCGAGCGCCGGCGCGAGCGCGGCGAGCAGGGCCCGGAGGTCCCGCTCGCCTCGGAGGGGGG
>JBGAOL010000425.1:0-3088 GCA_044221825.1 Gemmatimonadales bacterium | reverse complement strand
GCCAGTTCATCAGCCAGTTGCCGGCGTTCACCCGGTAGGTCCACTGCCTGGCGCCCGTGACCACGTCGTAGGACACCACGTCCTTGTCGTCCCAGAAGATCAGGTGCCCGGGACGGGAGACGCTGCCGAGGACGCGGCCCGGCGGGTCGTCGAGCTTCCAGCGGGGCGCGCCGGTGGCGTAGTCAATGCCGATGGCCCGCTTCCCGGCGGCCAGGATGATGCTCGGCAGCGTGTCGCCGGGCGGGGTCCAGGCCCAGGTGTTGAAGGCGAGGACCTCGCGCGCGCCCTCCTTGTACTTGCCGGCCTCCACGTCCACCTGCCAGAGCACCTTGCCGGTGGCCGCGTCCACCCGCAGCAGCCGGCGGTGCTCGCGGTCGCCGCAGCCGCTGGATCCCGTGAGGATCATGGTGCCGTCCCGCATCCAGGTGGTCTCGGCGATCTCGAGGTTCCCGCCCGCCTTGCAGTCGAGGCTCCAGACCGGCTTCCCGGTGGCGAGGTCCAGCAGGGTGAGCGGTCCGTTGCCGAAGAAGATCCTGTCGCTGCCGGGAATCCGGCTCACGAGGGCGCCGTGGTTGTCCTCCGATTCCTGCACCCGGAGGTCCTGCCGCCAGAGCGCGGTGCCGGCCGCGAGGTCGAAGCCCTGCATCCGTGCCGTGATGGACTTGGTGCCGTCCCAGCGGATGGCGACCGCGAGGTTGCCGGCAAAGACGAAGCGGGTGGCGTCCACCTCCGCGAGGGGGAGGCTGACCTGCGTGATTTTGGGCGCGCGCGCGGGCGGCGCGAGCAGGGCAAGGAAGGCGAGGGACGCTACGAGTTGAGTCCGCATGCCGACGCGACTCCGGGGTTCGGGGGAGCGCGGCGGCCACCGGGTGAGGCCGCGCGAGGCCCGAGGATCGGGTGCGTGCGTTAACTGCCTGTTAGCTCCGGAGCTTCCCGCGAATAACACCTGCTGAGGCCGGGGGCTGGCTCACGCGGGGCTGGATGTGCGGGCTTTCAATCGCTCGAGGCGGACGTGCTCCTCCCGCTCCCGCTCCTCGAGCCGCCGGCGCACGTCCATGAGCTGCCGGGCCAGCCCCGGGGCCAGGCGCTGCTCCAGCACGTTCACCTGGCGGGTGGTGCTGGAGAGGGCCTGGCCGAGGCGCTGGAGCAGGGAGGCGCTCCAGCCGAACGTGCTCCTCCCGCTCCCGCTCCTCGAGCCGCCGGCGCACGTCCATGAGCTGGCGCGCCAGGCCGGGGGCCAGGCGCTGCTCCAGGACGTGCACCTGGCGGGTGGTGCTGGAGAGGGCCTGGCCCAGGCGCTGGAGCAGGAGTTCGCGGGGGGCGGAGGTGACCAGCCGGTCGACGAGGAGCTCGAAGTGTTCGGCGGTCTCGAGCAGCGCGGCGCGGGCCGGGCCGGGCGGGGTGCCGCGGCTGGCCGCGGTGCGGGCCACGGCCGGCGCGTCGGTGATGGCGGAGGCGGGGACGCCCCAGACGGAGAGCGGCCGGATCTCCACCGTGAGCTCGCGGCTGGGCCAGGCCCACGCCCGGAGGCCGGCGTGGCCCTCGCGGGCGTAGGCCTCGAGCAGGGAGCCGTAGGCCTTGGTGGCCTCCGACGCGATGGCCTGGCGGGCGGAGGCGGCGGGGCGGGCCAGCTGGAAGAGCTCAGCGACGAGGGCCTCGCGCTTCCGGCGCAGCATGGTGGTGCCCTTCTGCATCCGGTCCAGCTGGCGGCGGGTGCGGAGCAGCACCTGGCGGGTGGCGGGGGGGCGGTCGCTCATGGGGCCGCGGGCTTCGCTGCCTGACGAGCCTCCCAGGCGGCGTCGCTGATGCGGGTGAGGTCGTCGCGGGGGAAGGCCTCGAGGAGCCGCCAGCCCGCGTCGAGGGTTTCCTGCAGGGTGCGCCGCCCCAGCGGCTGGCCGATGAACTCCTTCTCGAACGCCTCGCCGAACTGGAGCGCGCGGCGGTCGGCAGCACCGAGGCCGGCCTCGCCGACGATG
Organism: Gemmatimonadales bacterium; assembly: GCA_044221825.1. GTDB lineage: Bacteria > Gemmatimonadota > Gemmatimonadetes > Gemmatimonadales > GWC2-71-9 > JADJOM01. The sequence goes on along the minus strand of JBGAOL010000425.1, from coordinate 1,112 downwards.
GCGGCCATGAGGCGGGCCTCGCGGCCCTGGGCGTAGAGGGCGTAGAGCTGGTCGGCCCACTGGCGGTGCTCCGGCACCGTACGGCCCTTCCCGATGCCGGCGTTCATGAGGCGCGAGAGGCTCGGCAGCACGTCGATGGGGGGGAAGACGCCGCGGCGGTGCAGGTCGCGGCCCAGCACCACCTGGCCCTCGGTGATGTAGCCGGTGAGGTCGGGGATGGGGTGGGTGATGTCGTCGTCCGGCATGGTGAGGATGGGCAGCTGGGTCACCGAGCCGGGGCGGCCGCGCAGGATGCCGGCGCGCTCGAAGATGGTGGCGAGGTCGGTGTACATGTAACCGGGATAGCCGCGGCGGCCGGGGATCTCCTGGCGCGCGGTGGCGATCTCGCGGAGGGCCTCGCAGTAGTGGGTGAGGTCGGCCATGACCACGAGGACGTGGAGGCCGCACTCGAAGGCGAGGTACTCCGCCGCCGTGAGCGCCATGCGGGGGCAGAGCAGGCGCTCGATGGTGGGGTCGCTGGCCTGGTTGAGGTACAGCACGCTGCGCTCGAGGGCGCCCGCCCGGGTGAAACGGTCGAGGAAGCGCCGGGTCTCGCGCGCCGTGATGCCGATGCCGGCGAAGACCACGGCGAAGGGCTCGCCCCGCGGGGCGCGGGCCTGCTCCACGATGCTGGCCGCCAGCTCCAAGGCGGGGAGCCCGGGGCCGGAGAAGACGGGGAGCTTCTGGCCGCGGACCAGGGTGTTGAGGCCGTCGATGGCGCTCACGCCCGTCTCGATGAACTCGGAGGGGCGGACCCGGCGCGAGGGGTTCATGGGGGCGCCGTTCACCGGCCGCAATGCCTCACCCACCGGCGGCGGCAGCCCGTCGAGCGGGCGGCCCACGCCGGAGAGGGCGCGGCCGATGAGCTCCTTCCCCACCACGGCGCGCGCCACCTCGCCCGTCAGCGTCACTTCCGCGCGGCCGGGGGCCAGGCCCATCGGTTCGTCGAGGACCTGCACCACGGTGACCCGGTCGCCCGCGTCGATGACCTGGCCGCGGCGGTCGGTGGTGCCGGGAATGCGCACCGTGACCCACTCGCCGAGCGCCACGCGGTCGGCGCCCTCCAGGAAGAG